>DATMHB010000176.1:0-10030 GCA_035555175.1 Flavisolibacter sp.
CGCTCATTGTAAAAGTGCTCGACGATGAGCGCATTCTCCGTCTGCATGCAGAGGAAGCGTCGGGTGTTGTATTGAACCTGGCCGACTTCAAGCGGAAGCACAGGGCGACTTCATTTACGGAGGTCATTGTGAAAAGATGCGCCGAAGAGCTTCAGAGTTTTTAAACGCCCGATGGTTGGCCGACGAATGGTTTCGGCAAAGTCGCAAAGTTCGCGAAGCGGCATAAAAAAAGGTAAACTACCTAAAGCATTGAGCTTATTATATCCCTCGCCCTTCGCTCTGTTTCACCGCACTTTTTACCAAGGGCACCACCAACACGGGGTTTCAACAGATTTTTTCTATGAATCAAAAGGCTGGATAGGATCGACAACCGCGGAAAGTTGATTCAACCCTCTGCACGGGGGCGCAAAAGCTGTGCAGACAAAGTCATCTCATTATTCCTTAACCTGCTTCTCCTTAATTTGCATGAACTGCTATAAAGCCGTTATTATCATGCCATGAAAAAGTCTTTTGTTGTTTTTCTCCTTATCCTTGCCGTTTCATTCAGGCAGCATGAAAAAACGTGGGTGGCCATCGGCGATTCTATAACGTATCTTAACGATCACCCGAATGAAACTGGCAACAGGGTCACAAAGGGCTACATGACCAGGGTGGTGGAGGCCTTGCCGAATGTGCGGTATGTAAACCAGGGTCACAATGGATGGACGGCGGGAAGGATCGCCGATTCTATAGAAAGTCTTCGCATCATTAAAGCCGATATTTATTCGGTCTTCCTGGGCACCAACGACTGGTGGCATGGTCGCCCGCTCGGAAGGTTTTCGGATTATGAGACTAATGCCGGCAATGCAACGGTATATGGTTCCTTCAGGATCATCATTGATAAACTTCACAGCCTGAACAGGAAGGCAAAAATTGTTCTGATCACGCCCATGCAGAGGGTTGATTTTGTGTACATCAACAATACGAAGAACAATGCTTATGGTTCTTACCGGGACAAGAATGGCCAGTTCCTCGAACAATTTGCAAGGGCCATTGATTCGATCGGAAAATACGAACATATCAAAGTCATCGACCTTTATCATGAAAGCGCTCTCGATGCAAAAAATCTTGTCCGTTACAAAAGGTTGAGAGATCCGGTGAGTGGAACCTATAGAAATTACAATTATCCTGATTTCATTAATATTCCATTCAATCCTGAAAAAGACGAATACCCGTACCCGGTAGAAGCCATCGGTATGACCTACGACGGTCTTCATCCGTCCGATGCGGGCAATGCGGTGATCGCAAAGAAGCTGGTTAAGCTGATGAAAAAATTTTGATCCTCCTTCTCAGCTGTGCCGTTCGTGTACTGTCCTGATTCCACACAATGGGGATTTTTTATTGGCCTCGCCTTTCCATTGACGCGCCGGTACGGGTGCGCGCCGCGATTTAACTTTTCCTGGTAAAGGATCGCTAACAGTTTCATTTTCATTGTCCGGCTTGCATCACAAAAGCCGGAACGGTTTACATTTGAGGGTCTCGCCTGCAATTGCAAATAGTGGCATAATGTGATCGCCCTGTCCTGAACAAGACGACTTCTGCCAATGGTCCATCATTTGTATCAAGTACGCGAATTGATAAAATAAATATTACAAATCATCCTTTCTATGCCTCGGCAATCAAAAAAAGAATCAGGATCAAAAAGATCGCTGCCCAAGACCCGGACGGGGGTCAACGGACTCGATGAGATTACCGGTGGCGGTTTGCCAACCGGGCGCACATCGCTTGTATGCGGGGCTGCGGGTTGTGGTAAAACACTGCTGTCGCTCGAGTTTATTATCCGGGGGGCGATGGAATTCAGGGAGCCTGGCGTTTTTATGGCCTTTGAGGAAAAAGCGGAAGAACTGTCCATGAATGTTGCCTCACTTGGATTCGATCTTGACAAACTTCAAAAAGATAAACTGATCAAGGTAGACCATGTACATATTGAGCGCAGCGAAATTGAAGAAACAGGAGAATATGATCTGGATGGACTTTTCATCCGGCTGGAATACGCGATCAAGAGCATTGGCGCGAAAAGAGTAGTGCTTGATACAATCGAAAACCTTTTCTCGGGATTGAATAACCAGGGCATCATCCGTGCAGAATTACGCAGGTTGTTCACCTGGCTGAAAGAGAAAAAAGTGACAGCCATCATTACGGCTGAAAAAGGAGAGGGCACACTCACACGCCAGGGCCTCGAAGAATATGTTTCCGATTGTGTGATACTTCTTGACCACAGGGTAGAAAATAAAATTTCTACGCGGTTGCTCAGGGTGATTAAATACAGGGGGTCTGTGCATGGTACCAATGAGTATCCGTTCCTCATTGATGAAGAAGGTATCTCGGTGCTGCCCGTCACCTCGCTCGGGCTTCTGCATCAAGTGAGCAGCCAAAGGGTTTCCTCCGGCATTCCGGCTCTTGATAAAATGCTTGGCGGCAAAGGATTTTACAAAGGAAGTTCTATTCTGGTTTCAGGTACTGCCGGTACCGGCAAAACGAGTATTGCCGCCTTTTTCGCACACGAGAGCTGCAAACGCAAAGAGCGATGCATCTATTTTGCATTCGAAGAATCGCCTTCGCAGATCATTCGCAACATGCGGTCAATTGGCATCGACCTGCAGGATGACGTTGACAAAGGATTTCTGCAAATGCATTCGGCCAGGCCCACCTTGTATGGTCTGGAGATGCACCTCGTGGATATTCATAAGAAGATAGAGGCCTTCAAACCGAAGACCGTCATACTGGATCCCATTACCAACCTCATTACGATCGGTTCCGCCAGCGAGGTGAAGTCTATGCTGGTCCGCCTGATCGATTATTTGCAGACGCGGCAGATCACTGTGCTGTTTACGGCACTTTCATTGAATACGATTGTGAATGAGCAGACCGACGAAGGCATCTCGTCGTTGGTGGATGCGTGGGTATTGGTGCGTGACCTTGAAGCCAATGGAGAAAGGAACCGGGGCATGTATATCATGAAGTCGCGCGGTATGAAGCATTCCAACCAGGTGCGAGAGTTTGTCATTACTGATAATGGCCTTGATCTGGTAGATGTTTATCTGGGTCCTGATGGTGTGCTCACCGGGTCCGCACGCGAAGCGCAGCAATTGACTGAAGTGGCGGGGCGGGTATTACGTTCACATGCACTGTCGAGAAAGGATCTCGAGATCAAGAGAAAGAGGACCGTGCTGGAAGCAAAGATCGCTTCACTCAAGGAAGAATTTGAATCGATACAGGATGAATTGAATAAGTCTTATATAGAAGAAGATCTGAAAAGGGATGTAATGGAAAAGAACAGAAACCAGATGATGGAAAACAGGCACACAAAAAATTCAGGGGATGGCAAAGGCTAAAAAAGCGGCAGGAAAGAAGCCGGCCGCGAAAAAAGTATACAAATGGGAATTAAGGCTCTACATTGCCGGCAACACGCCGAAATCCGTGGCGGCATTAAACAATCTGCAGAAATATTGTGAAGAGCATTTGAAGGGACAATATAAAATTGAAGTGATCGACCTGTTACAACATCCGCAGCTGGCTGCAGGAGATCAGATCCTTGCCATACCAACCCTGGTACGAAAGGTGCCGGTGCCCATCCGGAAAATAATCGGTGACCTCTCGAACGAGGAAAAAGTTCTGGTGGGATTGAATATGCGGCCCGTAAAATAAAAGCATGCGCAAAAAAGAAGAAGATAGGAATACGATCCATACTGTGCCCGAAAAGAAAACTTTTGAGTATGTTCTTCGATTGTATATCACCGGTGCCACGCCAAACTCCCTGAGGGCGGTCAGTAATATCAAAGTGATTTGCGAAGCCCATTTGAAAGGCCGCTACTCGCTTGAGGTCATCGACGTGTACCAGCAGCATGCTGTCGCAGAACAAGAACAACTGATCGCACTACCACTCCTGATCAAAAAACAACCTTTGCCTGAACGAAGGATGATCGGGGATTTATCAAATACGGAAAAAGTTTTAAAGGGATTAGGACTTTTATCTTGATGGCGAAGAAAGAATCCATACAAAAAACTGTGGGAGACCTCCGTAAGGAGCTCGATGAGCTGAAGCATCAGCTCGACGAAGCCAATGAAACCATCGAAGCCATTCGCACAGGTCAGATCGATGCGATCGTTGTGCAGGGCAGCGATGGTCATCAGCTGTATACATTGAAAAGCGCCGACCAGACTTACCGCGTATTTATTGAAAAGATGACCGAGGGCGCCGTTACGCTCAACAGGAAGGGCCAGATCCTTTACTGCAATTCACAGTTCGCCACGATGGTGCAGCTTCCCCTGTCAAAAGTGATAGGTGTTTCATTTGAAGAATTCATAGCAAGAAACGACAGGAAGCAATATGCGGAACTCTTTCAAAAAAGCTGGGACGCCGATTTCAAGGGTGAAGTGAATGTTGTGAGTGGCCATCAGGAAACACCCGTGCAATTATCGCTTACTTCCATCGAACTGGAAGAAGGCATTTCTCTCAGCATCATCATTACCGATCTGACCGCGCAGAAGGCAACCCAGCTCCAGCTAAAAAAGAACAACGATCAGCTCGAAGAAATTAACCACGCACTCGAGGCGAGTAACCACGACCTGCAGCAATTTGCTTCAGTTGCATCGCACGATCTGCAGGAGCCACTCAGGAAGATCATGATCTTTTCAAACCTGCTTCAGGAAAAACAGAAAGACCTGTCTCCGGAATCACAGAAATATCTTCACAAGATCATCGACTCGTCCGCGCGGATGAAGACCCTGATCATTGATATCCTGAATTACTCCAGGCTTTCCGCCAATGATGCACCTATGCAGTGTATTGATCTTGGCGACCTCATAAGGGAACTGAAAGAAGATTTTGAATTGATCATCCAGGAAAAGAATGCGCAGGTGATCGTGGACGAGCTTCCATGCATTGATGTGAACCGCGGACAAATGCGCCAGGTCTTCCAAAACATCATCAGTAACGCGCTAAAATTTTCGAAGCGGGGCGAAGCTCCAGTGATCCATATAACCGGGAAATATCTTAAAGACAAATTTTTCGACAGCGAAGAACAAAAAGACGGCCCTTTTTGCATGCTTTGCATTCGTGACAATGGTATAGGGTTTGACGAAAAGTATGTCAATAATATATTTGCCCTTTTTGAAAGGCTGAATTCAAAAGACCGGTATGAGGGTACGGGCATCGGTCTGGCCATCGCCAAGAAAGTGATCGACAAGCATAATGGGCTGATCACTGCAACCAGCAAGGAAGGTTCCGGTTCGGAATTCAAAATTATTTTACCGGTCAAGCAACAACATTCATAACAGTATGGTCCCGAAGAAGATTTTACTGGCCGAAGACGATGTAGATGATCAACGCCTCTTTCACGACTTCCTGCAACACCGCACCGATATCGTTTTAATGCCTGTAGTTGAAAATGGAGTAGAAGTTTTCGAAACCCTGGAAAAGATCGACCGGGCGGATGAGCTTCCCGATCTTATCATTCTGGACCAGAACATGCCCAAGAGCAACGGCCTTCAAACGCTTGAGGCTTTAAAACACAACACTGATTACTCGGCCATTCCGGTGGCCGTTTATTCCACTTATACAGATGCTCAACTGATAGAATCGTGCATCGCAGCAGGAGCGTGCGCCGTAATAACGAAGCCCCTTACAAAAGAAGGATATAATCAAATGATCGAAGAGTGTTTGCAATACGTTTCAAAAATCTCGTACAAGCCGAAATGAATTCATCCGCCGCAGAGCAACGATGCGCAGGTACGTAAGAGCATAAATTGATAATGACTTTTCATTTAAGTGTACAGGCCGATCACATTTACAAACAGGAAGCCCAATGGCTTCCTGTTTTGTTTAACCAACATGAAAGCTAGATGATAAACGGATCAACAATGGACGTAACCTGCGCCTGCGTAAGAGGCTCATCGAATGCTTCCGATGCAGCGCCGGAAGAAATGCCTGTGCCGCCAATGCCCGTTATCTGTGCACTGCCCTGCATCGTGTTTTCTTCACCTGCATAAACAGGTGCAACGCCGGGTACGCCGCCTGCATTATTAGCCGTGATCCATGGCTTGTTCGAAGTGGCTCCTTTTTTCTGGCGCAGATAACGCACAAAGGAAGCATGGCGCGCTTCTACCGAATGGATCTGCAGGGCCGCCGTCAATACATCGTTGTTGGAGATGAGGTTGCCTGCCTGCCCTTTGTACGCTCTCACGCCGGTGTCTTCAAAGGCCTGCGAAACCGCAAGAAAGGTATCGTAATTGCTGAATACATTCGCGTACGGACCACTCATGCTGCCGTTGCCTGCGGTATAATCAAAATTGGCGAATGTAAAACTCACCGGCGTGCCGCCGAGTTGTGTGATCGTTTGACGAAGCACGGCCACATGCGCTACTTCATGATCGCGTATACTGGTGAAGCCGGGAAGGTCGGCTGCAGCAATCAATCCTGAAGTGCCGACCGCTTTTTTATAAAACTCAGACTCCAGATATTCGAGCGTCAGGGCAAAGTTCAAGACGTTCACGATGGCAGAGCTGCTTTGTCCATATGCTTTTTTGAACATAGCACTCAGCATAAGTGGAAGAGAAGCCAGGGCCACTTTCCCTGCAATCCCTGAAAAATTCTTCAGGGCGCCTCTTCTTCCATCGAGACGCTGGTAGACCTCGGGATCTACATTTTCAATTTCGTTGATAACATTATGCAGATTCATGATTTCATTTTTAAGCGGTTGGTAAATTCGAAGCGTTGAGTTTCGATTTCAGGTAAGTGGCTGCGATAGACAGAACTTCCGATGGTGTGCGGGCGAGGTCAAGCCCATTGCTATTGACCACATCACTGGCCGCAAAACTGTTAGGCGTAATGAGCTCGCGGATGAGTGCCGCATGCCTTGCCTCAACCGATACGATTTTTCCTGCGAATAACAGATTGTTGGCGTCGGTGAGTAATTTACCGGCACCATTGTAAGCGCTTACACCAAGGTCTTCGAAAGCCTTTGCGGCGCCGAGAACGCCGGCCCTTGAGGCGAAATTGATGGAGCTGAAATCCACTTGCAATGCGCCGATAGCGTTGCCACCGAGTGCAGCCTTTAAAAACTCCCGATGGGCAATCTCGTGGTCGCTGATGTCGGTGAGGTAAGAAGTTTCTGCTGCCGTGATGCCCGAGTACTGGGACTGGATCACTTGAGTATAGAATGCTGCCTCCAGTTGTTCCAATGCGTAAGCATAGTTCAATACGCCGATGTCGCCGCTGCCCAGGTTGATAGCATCCTTTCCATCATTTTTTTTGCAACCGCTCATTGTGCTCATCGAGCCGATAGCTGCAACGGACATTCCGAAGATCCCGCTGAAGCGGAGGAACTTTCTTCTGGAGACATGAGATTCTGAAAGATCTTCTATTAAAGAAGTATCCTCCTTTTGTCGATTCAGGATTTCCATGTTAATAGATTAAGTGTTTGAAAAAACTCCGTGGGATGGATGAGGGCAGATGATATACGGTAAATAATATGCCTTTGGATTTGGATTGCCTTTGTACCTTTTTGCTGAAGTGAGCGAATAAGTTTTTCCTAATAGCTAAACAAATGATGAAAGAAAAAAACTGATTGCCGATAATCTTACTCAGCATCTCTGGTCACACCACAGAGAAAGTCAAGCGCTTTGGTGTAGCACATATGAAACAGGTTGTCCTCCTCCATGTAAAAATCATCGGGGCTGGGTCTCGATGTGATGACGAGCTTGGCATGCGGCAGGTATTCTTTCATGATCGCCGCAACGCCCGCCATCTTCCCGGTTTCCTTCTTTGGTAAATAGGTGTACACCAAATGAGGTTGCATTTTGCTGAATACGGCCACAAGATTATCGGCAGACACATTGTTACCCATGTTCAGCACCTTCATTCCATGATGTTTCAGATAGAATTGCGTGTAGAGTAATGCGAGATCGAGTTGTTTTGTATCAGAAAGGAATAACAGAACGCTCCTGTCGGGGCGCTTACCATCATCCGCTCTCTCAATCGCCCATAGCATTTTTTTCCTGATGGCGGTGACCACGAAATGTTCTTCTGCTTCCTGCCTTCCCTGCCACAGCAACTCTACTTTTTCAAGAAAAGGGAGGATAACCAACCGAAGCACATCAGCGACCGGCCAGCTGAGAAAACATGTATCGAGTGTCGCATCGAATGCATCCGTATCCATTGAATACATTTCAATCAGGAGCTGCTTTATAGCAAGCTCCTTTCTGATCTCATCCGTGACATGATGTTTTAATCTTCTTTCAATTTCGGGAGGCGTCAGCGCCGACACCTTTGATATCCTGTTGCCATTGCGAATCAGGATGGCGATGTTCACTGCGGCATCTACCTCCTGCAGACTGTAATATCTCAAGTTCCCGTCATTGCGCAGGGGCTTTGGAACACCGTAACGCAGTTCCCAGGTTCTGATCGTGTGGGCCTTGATACCGGAAAATCTTTCGAGGTCCCTGATGGAGAATTTTTTCATAAAGGATCTGTTGGACTTTAATGCAACGCGATCATCTACGTAAGTCATGCCGTCAAGGTTTGTGAAAACATTCTTAATTGAATAAGACAGGAAATAAATGTCCTGCCATAAGTTCAACAAGGCTTGCTGAAGAAGGTTCACGAAGAGGAACAAAAAGATAGGATGTTGAAAGAAAGCCGGAAGCCGACACGGATAGATTAAACAAGGGAAAGCAGCGTGAAAACCAGAAGAAGAAGCAAAAAAAGGGAGAGGCCGGCAATGACCAGAGCCTCCTTCGCTAAGGTTTCGAGACCACGAAGCCCTTCAACGATCAGCTTCTGCCGACAAGGTGAGCACGAGAGGACATTAGCCGGTCCCTCGTGGCCGCATCACTTCTTATCCGCCTTTTCTGTCACCCCACAACGTCACCATGAAACCGCCCGCGGCATTCCTCTGCTTCTGTTGCGCAGCAACATTCGGCCTTCCTGTTCTTGATGTAGGGACTGCTACAATTCCAGCATGAGGCGGCTGTGTCGTAGGAGAGCCTGATATCCATTTCCCCTAGCAGATACCGGTGGTCTTTCGAAAGATCATTTGCGTCGAGTGCAGCCATTCCTTCGCTGTCTGTATACAATTTGCCAACATATTCGAAACCTGCTTTTACAATGCCTCTCATGGAAGATTTATTTTCCGGTGCATGAATGATCCAGAAATGCTCCCCTTTTTTTTCATATCGGATGATAAACTGCAGCAAGGCGGGATAAATGCCAAGTCCGCGAAACTCCGGAAGTGTTCTGAAATTCCATAGATACCGGTTCGCAACGGGAAGCACCAGCTCATGATCGATCTCGCCGATCAACGCCTTTCCTCTTGCCATCCATCCGAATGCTGCAGCCTTACCGCGCATGAAGGCAACAAAGGCAAGATGATCGTTGGCGAATCGGTTAACGATTTCCTGCCGAGTGATATCACCAAGGTTCGATAATAGTGTGATGTCGGTACTTTCTTCGAAGGTCAAACCTTCGGGCAGTATCATTTCCGGCAATTGATCCTTCTGTGAAAATGTGTAGAGAGACATAGCGTAGAGTTGGTTTCAAGATTTGAAAAAGGGAGAAGGTGTTCTTCCTGTGTTGTTTTTTTATAGTGATTGATTACGGCGTAAAGCTAGTTACGGGCACAGCGGGAATGTTACAGTTTAAAGGGAAAGATTTACATAATTCCGCAAGAAATCCAATTTGCCATGTCGAATAGTGTGCTTAGGCGTCCCTGATGACCTCGTTAGTTAAAGGAGATGGGGCGGGCAGTATATTTTGTATTCCCCGCGGCCGAGGAATAAAAAGGAATGACGATGTAATATGCCCCGTGCTTTCTCGCACCTGCGGGGTTGCTTTTCACTCCTAATATTTATGATCGTTCTAACACCATAGATTCCTACCTTTCATAAGCGGAACACCCTAATACTATTTTTAATGAAAAAAGCCATCCTGTTTTTATTATTGGCCGGTAGCTTTAGTGCAAAGGCCCAGTCGCTGAAAGACCTGCTTTACAGT
>DATMHB010000177.1:0-7070 GCA_035555175.1 Flavisolibacter sp.
CTCTCACACCGTCGTGTTTTACAATTCTCATCTTTGTGGGATAGTAACCTGTTTTCTCGAACTTCAGCGGTTGAGGGATCGCCCTTTCAAAAAGCACGGTGTTCTTGAGGAACTCGAGGGTGATCATTGGTTCAACAAACACAACCTTGCTGTCGTAAGAACCGTAGAGGAGGGTCTGCGTGAATTTCTGGCCATGGAGCTCGGGTGACGCAACATCAATGTAGTGCTTGCCCATCATTGGGATGCCGGGGCCGGGCGCAATGTAGTTGGCCGGAACGAAGTCGGAAGCAGGAACGTTCTGGTCCATCTTCACAGGATCGGTATAGTTCATGATCTCTGATTCGGCCGTTGTGTAGAAATGGAAGTCGAAGTGGGGAAGCGTGTAAACACCATCGGGTTCGTGGCCATTCTTATTCCAGTTCAACATGATCGTTTTGAAGGGGGTGGATTCAATCGCCTTGGGGTGAAGCGGAACAAACAGGTCGTTGCCATGTCCGTCGTGACCATCGCCGGGGCCACCAATGGGTACCGTGTTCAATACATCGTCGTTGATCACCAGCGACAATTGTTGGGGAGCACCTTCCTTACTCAGGCGGATCGTGCTCCATGCCTTGCCTCCATGAATCGATACTTCAGCACTTTTGAAAACATTGTCTTTGTTCTTGTCTTTATCGCATGCAAACATGAAGGTTGAAGCAGCGACCAGGATTAAAATCTTTTTCATAAAATTTCTTAATTGATTAAGGTTTATTAATGCCGCAAAAATGCAGTCCCGGCAAGGCGGATGAAAGCCTGTTATGAATGAAATGAAGAATGATCAACATGAATTGCTGCCAGGATTTTTGAACGAAAACTTCTTGTTGGAAGATGAGCTGTAAGAGGAATTGAATGAACTGCCATTAATGGCGGCTGAACTGTTCGGATATAAGCAACGCAGTCATTACATTTGATTTCATAATCTAACTGTATTGATACGGTTCGTCTACAGCTTGTTCTTTCTTCTTACCTGCTATACCGCAAATGCGCAGGAGGGCCGGCAATTTACCTTTAAGCATTTTTCGGTAATGAATGGCCTGGCTTCGAATACGGTTGGCGCAGTGATCCAGGACCGGGAGGGATTCATGTGGCTGGCGACCGACAATGGCTTTCAGCGGTACGACGGCAGCAGTTTTATCACTTTCAGGCATGAGAAAGACGTGCCCACATCAATTCCTTCCACCCATATTCTCAGCATTTACATGGACAGGAAAAAGAACATCTGGTTGATCGGTTCTAATAATAAGCTGGGCACTTTCGACACGCGGAATTTTTTATTTCATGAAGCCACGGTGGAAACGAACGAGCCGGTAGTGCTGAAGCAGTTGTTCGAATCCAATACGGGCGACCTGCTGTTGCTGGTGGAAGGCGGCGACATTTACCTGTATGAACCTGGCCCGAATAAATTTACGAGGGTCAAAAATTACCTGCCATTTCCTTCGAAATGGAAAGCCGATCGTATCACCTGGGATCCGTTTGTTCAAAGGTTTTGGGCCACTTGCGATTCGGGTATTATCCAAATCGATCCCCGTACCCGCCACGCAAATTACCGGGGACACAACGCCGATCATGATCCCGTGATCAACAGCTTTGAATCGATCACACGTCCTTCCGGAATATTCATCGATGGGAAAGGCAATGTGTTGTTCAATTACTGGGAAACAAATGCCGGTGGCCCCACCCAATACCGTTATAAAAGAAATGAGAACAGGGTGGAGAAATATTACATGGGTGTTGCGGGATATCATGAGATCTTTTGGTATCTGCAGCAGCGCAACGGAAGACTTTGGGTATATGGACTTCCGTTTTTTGCGGAATGGAAGGACAATGCTGCCTCACCCTTCAGCTTTCTCATGAATCAATACCGCAATGAGCAAAGCATCAAATTCGATTATACTTTTGCGGCCTTTGAGGATAAGGAATCGAATATCTGGATCGGTACGGATAATGGCTTGTTTATTTTCAATCCCGACCGCCAGATATTTAATGCATTCAACCTGGTGAGGCCGGACGGAAAGCCTCCGGTTGAAGTTCCGGTGACGTCCATGCAGGAGATGGCGGATGGAAATTTTTTTGTGGGCTGCTGGAACTCGGCGGGCATATTTTATTTTGACAGGGATTTCAATCCGCTTCCCATGCCGGCTGTGATGAATAAGTTCCGCAACCTTTCCATATGGGACATGGCGATTCAACCGCAAACGGGTGAATTGTGGGTGACATTGCAGGGTGGTGGCATTGGCGTATACGACCAGAAGAAAAATACCTGTCGGCTTGTTTATCCTGAAATATTTCAGAAGTCAACCATCCGGCAGGTGGATGAAGACACAACGGGCAATCTCTGGTTCGGTACTCAAAGCGGCAAATTGATCAAGTGGGACTACAGGAAATCGCACAATGATCCATCAAAAGGATATGAATTAATTTATCAGACACAGCGGATCCATAAAGTGCATTACGACTACCAGGGATTCATATGGGTTTGTACATTGGGCGATGGGTTGCTCAAGATCGATGCTAAGACCGGAAAGATCGTCAGGACTTTCAACACTACGAGTAATGAAGGCGAGCGCTTGTTCATGGATGCGCCCGGCGATATTACCTATTACAACGACACTACGCTGATCGTTTCCGCAGGCTGCATCAATGTGATCAACACCCGCACAAACAAGGTGCGATTCATAAGTACTGACGAGTCGCTGCCCTCGAATACGGTGCAGTCGGTTCAGCGCGGCCAGAATGGAATCCTGTGGGCGGGTATGTCGAGCGGGATCTGCCGCCTGAACCTTCCGAAAGGATTAATCACGAGCTACGACAGGAGGGACGGTATTGCCATTGACAAATTTGAAATGGGTGGAGTGAAACAGGTTTCGGACGGAAGGCTCGTCTTTTTCACCGATCATAATTTTCTCGTCTTCGACCCTTCCAAGGTTGTTCAGAACCACCGTCCTTCCAACCCCATCATCACTGCGTTCAAGCTTGGCGAGCGTTCGCTATCGCTCGATTCCATCAGGCAGAACAAAAGAGCGGTGTTGAAGTATAACAACACTTCCATCGTCATAGGCTTCAGCGCACTCACTTATCTGCAACAGCAGAAGGTGCATTATTTCTATATGATGGAGGGGCTTGATAAGGATTGGATCCTTGTCGATCATCCCACACAGGTAGTGTACAATTATCTTTCGCCCGGAACCTATACATTCAAAGTGAAGAGCGAGAGTGCGGACGGAATTGCGAGCGAAAGAACCGCCAGCCTTGTGATCCTTGTGAGAGCGCCGGTGTGGCAGACCTGGTGGTTCTATAGCCTCATCGCGCTGCTGGTGATCGCTGTCCTTTATTTGCTGGACAGGGAGCGCATGAACAAACTGAATTCTTTGCGTGATATCAGAAGGCAGATCAGGCTGAACCTTCGCAATGAAGTAAGCAATACGCTGAATAATATCAATGTGCTGAGCGAGATCGCAAAGATCAAGGCGGATAAAAATGTTGATCAGGCCAAAGATTTTATTGACCAGATCAGCGACAAGAGCCGCCACATGGCACAGGCGCTGGATGATACTTTGTGGACAATAGATCCGGCCAATGACAGTATGAAAAAACTGGTGTTAAGGCTAAAGGAACTCACCGAAGGCATGCGCGTTGACTACGAGACCGGCATTGATCTCATCGTTGATCATAAAGTGCAATCGCTTGCGCTCGATATGAAGCTGAGGCACGAGCTCTTCTTCTTCTACAAGGAGGCGTTGCTTTTTATCGTGGAGCATATGTTTTGTAACCAGGTATTTGTAAACTTCAACAAAGTGAAATCAAAATTGATGGTTGAAATGCTGTGCGATTGCGAAGAATATTCCGATGATATTAAAGCCAGGTTTTTGAACGCCCTCGATCGCAGGATCAAGGCCATGCCCGCCACAATTGATGTCGTTTCCGATAACAAAAGCTTTGCCGTTGTACTGTATGTAGATATTCGCTAAGGACTATTTTCCAAGCCAGTTTTTAAAATCGGTAACTTTTTCCCTGCTAACAATGGCTTCCTTGTCCGTCTCAGGCTTAAGGTGCAGCAGCAAACGGTTGCCGAAATAGTCGTGGATCTGCGCAACGCTGTTCACGGAAATAAAAAAGGAACGGCTGATGCGGAAGTATTTGTCAGGATCGAGCATTTCATTGAGCTCATCCATCGTATAATCGACCACAAATTTTCGGTTGTCGAAAGTTTTGAAAAAATTCAGTCTGCCATCACTGAAGAAATAGGCGATCTCCTCCACTTCCACGGAAACAAGTTTCTGTCCGTGTTTCACAAGAAAACGCTTACGGTATTCCTTCGTCTGCAGTTTTTGTTGTAGCTCCTTTACAAGTATATCAAGGCTGATATTTGACTTTTCCGAATCGTTCGAATACATCTTTTTCATGTCGCGGAACTTGTCGAGCGCTGCATGCAGGTCTTCTTTTTGCACCGGTTTCAAAAGATAATCGACGCTATTTACTTTAAAAGCTTTGAGTGCATATTCATCGTAAGAGGTGATGAAGATGACCGGACTTTTCACCTGTACCTGATTAAAGATCTCAAAGCTCTGCCCGTCGGCCAGCTCAATATCCATCAGGATCAGGTCGGGCGACGGATTATTTTGGAGCCAGTTGACTGTACTTCTAATGCTGTCCGCTTCGCCCACGACCATGGCAGATTCGTCTACTGTGAGCAGGGTCTTTTTTAATTTTTTTACTGCAAGGTCCTCGTCTTCAACAATTAAAATTTTCATACCGGGGTTTTATAATGATTCTATGATAGTCAGTTTTGGATCGGCAACCTTATTCCAGATCAGGGGCAGCACAACACTGAAGTTCTTTTTGTCCTGCAGCACCTGGAAGCCTGTATAGTTCAGCAGTTCATACTTTGTGCGGATATTCTCAAGGCCCACCCTGTTCGACGGGGCCTTGACGGTCCGCAATTGAAGATTGTTGCTTACTACAAGAAGATTTCCGCTGGTGGTAAAAATGTCGATCATCAGCGGTTTATTTTTCGAAAGCACATTGTGTTTTACGGCATTTTCTACAAGCAGTTGCAGGGTAAGTGAAGGGACTAAATACTGATCGTATTTTTTATCGATCTCGATCGACAGCTGCACTGCCTCGCCATGCCTCGTCTGTAGCAGGCGATAATAGGATTCAATGAATTTTATTTCTGTGTGGAGGGTGCTTAGGCCGTCTTCATTATTGCGGAGCAGGTAACGGTACACCTTGCTCAATTCATTTAAGAAAATTTCCGCCTGTTTGCGGTCTTCCGAAATGAGCGACGAAAGCGTATTGAAACAATTGAAAAGAAAATGCGGATTGACCTGGCTTTTCAGGCTTTCGAATTCCTGCCTGATGGTCAGCTGTTCAAGTTTTTCTTTTTCGGCGAGGCTTTCCTTCCACTGCTTGAGCGTATAATCCGATTCCCACATGGTTGTGGCTACCATGGTAAGGGCCACGCCGCTGTACAGCGCAATGCGCAGCGAGCGGTGCTCAAGGTGATAACCCAGGAAGTGGGTTGCATCGTAGGCATAGAACAGGATGATATAAGTTATCGAAATAAGACCTATATGTGCAAGGGCCAGAATGGTAAGACGAAGACTTGTTTGTTTGATATGAGGAAAGCTAACGCGCAGCCAGTGCATGACCAGAATGTGCAGGTACCAGGAAACCAAACCCTGAGCATAGATCACCGGAAATGAAAATGCCCAGATGCGATAATCTTCAAACTGCCGCTCATGAAATAAAAGATAATTCAACATCACGCACAGCAGCGGCATGATCACCACGAACGACAGCCATTCAACTCTTAAAGGTTTCATCCAGGCTTTCATGCCGGTATCGTTTCAAGGTGAGGAATCAGTGGCAGCATGATGAGTCGCTCATGATCGGTTTCCAACAACTGGATTTCTTTTTGGCAAAGGAGACGGTACTTGTTCATGATATTCTCGAGTACCTGTGAGGTCTCGGGATTGTTCATTTTCGGCTGAATATTATTGCGGATCTCCAGCCAGCCTTCGCTGCTTCCTATATGAATATGCAGCGGCCTTGCCCGGCTGACAGAGTTCAGGCTTAGTGCATTTTCGACGATCATCTGCAGGGTAAGCGGCGGGATCTGCGAGTCCCTCAGAAATTCGGGCACGTCAACCGTAAGCTGAAGTCCTTCTGCGTGCCGGGCTTTTAGGAGATAATAATAAGAATTGATAAAAGTAAGTTCGGTGTCTAGCGTCACGAGTTGTACTTCATTATTGCGCAGCAGGTAACGATATACCTTGCTCATATGGTCAAGAAAGTCTTCGGCCTTGTCGGCATCTTCGTTGATGAGGCTTGAAAGGGTATTAAGACTATTAAAAAGGAAGTGAGGATTCATCTGGCTCTTCAGGCCGAGCAGCTGGCTATGCATGTATTCTTTTTTCAACTGTTCGGTTTCAGTGGTGATGGTCCTGTATTTTTCAAAACGGTATACACCCTCGTTGAGAAATGTGAGGAATACATTTACGACAATAAGCGTAAGGTACGAGCGGCCAAAATCGTTTTCACTGTACGTATATCCCGAAAAGTGGAAATAGTCGTAACCGAGCAGCAGCACGGAAATATACACCGCCGACATCAGAAAAAATATACTGATGCAGATCGACAGCCTTTTGAAGAAGTCGTGGTCGTCGGGAAAACGGTTGCGCAGGGAAATGGCCACGAATCCATAAGTAAGAAACGCCAGTCCAAAGTAGGCAAAGGTGACAAGCGTGGCCGGAACGAAATTGCTTCCGGTGTTGAAATACTTGCGGCCGAACAGGAAGTAGTTGACAAGAATGGCCATAGGCAGCATGCTGGCTACCAGGATCGAGAGATCCTTGGTGTGGTAGCTGGGTATGTTGAGCCTGCGGAGCATTCCTGTATACAAATTAGGCCGTTTCGTTAAAAAATACCAAAAGCACCCCATGAGAGGCGCTTTGGGGGGCATGAATTGAGGGAAAGGGCGTATGAACTGTAGGCTTAATTCTTTCCGACTGAGGCGGAATTTATATGGG
>DATMHB010000178.1:0-2256 GCA_035555175.1 Flavisolibacter sp.
GTCATTTTGTTTTTGCCGATGAGGTGCCTGATCTGCGGATTTTGTTTCAGGATCTGCTTTGTTCGCAGCCGGTGCGGTTCAGGATTGGGGGAATAAATAAAATCGTTTCTTTTCATGAGAATCCAGTGCTATGGCCGATAAATATACCAAAGATATCCTGTCGGAATTTTTCGTTAGGTGAAATCAAATTTTTAGCCGGTCAAATGTCAGTATGAACCGAACGAATATTGATATTCCACTTTGCCCGTCATTTTTTTCTGTTTATTGTAGATCACTTCCTTCACCTTCAGTCCCTGGTCATTGTACTGGTAACGCCAGATGAGGTACTCGGAACTGTTGGCCGGAACGGTGATCTTCTGAACCAACTGCTTGTCGGCGGAGTATTCAAACATGTATTCGGGGAGAAGACGGTTGGCCCGCTTACTAAAGCGCACAATATCGGTCAGCTGATTATTGTCGTTATAATAATAATAAACGGGTTGGGAGGCAGTGCCCCTTCTTATTTCGGTTTCCTCGGAAATATTTCCTTTTTCATCCAATTTGAAACTGATGAAACTAGTATCTTTTTTATTCCGGATACGCATCATTCTCGAAGGTTTTCCATTCGTCCATTCCCAGATATGCTGTTCATTCTGGCTGGCCTCCGACGAATCTGCGGAAGAACTCGCGATCAGGATCAATTGTCCTGCATCGTTATACCTGTAATCGGTTGTGGTAACGACCACATCGTTGCTATCGATGGTCCTGACCACATTATCACGGGCGTCAACAAATGAAACGAGCACCGAGGCATTGGCAGCCTGCGAACGAGTAATGGTCCTGAGCGATCTTGTTGCCGGTGAGAAGGCCTGCTCAACATAGAAGTCATCATCCTTCTGATTGCTCTGATCGAAGCTGGTAAGCACAACGCGGGCCACTTTGTTTCGCGTATAAGCTTTGATGATATCTGAGGAAGCCTTTGTGCCGATGATGTCGTTGTAATAATACTCAGCCCACGACGATAAACTACAAGGCAGAAGCGCGGCTAAAAGGAATGCTTTCATCAAGATATTGTTTCGGTAAAAATAGAAAATGGTTTTGGTGAATGGTATAAACAATGGATGAACTGCGCTATTTGTCCCTATTTTTAAGAAAAATTTTGCGTGTCCCACCACCCAGAACGTAAAGAAAAGAACTGTCTCAACTGCGGCACTATGGTCGCTGGCCGATACTGCCAGAACTGTGGTCAGGAAAACATCGAAACAAGGGAGAGCTTCTGGTCGCTCATGAAAGATTTTGTTTTCGATATCATTCATTTTGACGGCAATTTCTTTCACACGCTGAAATATTTGTTTATCCGGCCCGGCTTTGTTGCCCGCGAGTATGCCGAAGGCAAGAGAGCCAGCTATCTTCATCCGATCAGGATGTACCTCTTCACCTCAGCCGTATTTTTCCTTGTGTTTTTTTCCTTTAATAATGGCCGATTTTTTAACGACAAGGGCAATAATTTCCTAAGTCCGGAAGACCGGAGGGAACTCGTGGCCAGCCTTGAGCAAAGCCTTGAACATGCCCCATCCGATAGCTTTACGCTAAAAAAGATCAGTTTACTCAGGGATACTTCAAAAGCCATTACAAATGCCGACCTGGCCTTGCTCACGCCGAATCGTTTACAGTTGGGTAAGGAGGCTGACTATCGCTCGGCCCATGAATATGATTCTGTTCAGAATGCGCTTCCACCAAAGAAAAGGGATGGATGGTTTTACCGCAGAATGGAGCTTAAGAAGATCGAGATCAAAGAGAAGTATAGAAACCGGCCGGGAGAAATATCATCCAGCATAGGCGAGGCTTTTGTGCACAGGCTTCCCTATCTGCTCTTTCTTTCCCTTCCCTTCTTCGCCCTGATTCTGAAATTATTGTATGTGCGCAGGAAGAATTTTTATTATAGCGATCACGCAACATTTACCCTTTATCATTACGTCTTCAGCTTTATTCTCCTCTTATTCATTTTTGGTGTAGACTCGTTGAAATCATGGCTGGGGTGGGGATGGTTGAGTTACCTGATCACGGCGCTGTTGCAGTATTGGCCCGTTTATATATTTCTTGAGATGAGAAGGTTCTACCTTCAGGGAGCAGGTAAGACGCTGGCTAAATTTTTATTACTGAATTTCCTTGGCGTAGTGGTGTTATTAGTTTTGTTTATCCTGTTTATGATCATTTCAATCTTACAAATGTAAAATATGGACGGAGGCAATCAGTCTTTTGCGCGGCTCGTCGGCA
>DATMHB010000179.1:0-2528 GCA_035555175.1 Flavisolibacter sp.
CTACGGGCAGGTGACCGACCCGTTCGGATTCATGTCGGGGATGCCATGATTCTTCACCGCAACAAAACCAACTTCTTCGTAGGCCTTTCCAAGTTCCTGAACAAATTTTTGCTTTTTGTTTTTATCACCACTTAAGAAATCGGCCAGGTCGACTACAGGAATATTCATACAGCAAATTTTTTTGTTTAGATAAAGGGGTTCAAATTTACAAATCAAGTCTTAGACCTCAAATTTGAATATGCTGCGACAGGCTTCCATTTCTCTTATGCTTCTTTCTCTGGTAATCGCCTGCACACCAAGATACAGCAGCCATGCCGCACACTATGATGTCCCCGGATATCTGAAGCCACCGGATTTTAGCCGGCTTGATTGTTGGGCCGCGCATCCCTGGAAAAAAGATCCTTCAGATAGCCTGCCCTCTCCTTTAAGATATGAAGAAAAAGATTCGGCGGCTGACGTATTTTTTATTTATCCGACCACCTACACAGGCATGAGAAAGGGCTGGAATGCGGAAATCGACGACCCATCTCTCAATGCAAAAACGGATTATAGCACCATCCTTTACCAGGCCTCAGCCTTTAACCAGCACGCGCGGGTATTCTCGCCACGGTATCGCCAGGCACATTTATCAGCTTTCTTTTTTGATAATGAGACCACCAGGGCTGCATTCGATACGGCTTATGCCGACATAAAAACCGCCTTTGAATATTATCTGAACCATTATTACAGGAACCAGCCCATCATCATTGCAGGTCATAGCCAGGGCGCTAAAATGGCCGAAAGGCTTCTGCGCGATTTCTTCGACGGCAAGCCCCTGCAACAACACCTCGTTGCCGCTTATATCGTGGGCTGGCCCATTCCAAAAGATTATTTTAAGGACCTGCGCGTATGTTCTGATTCTACGCAGACGGGATGCTTTTGCGGTTGGAGAACACTGAAGAAAGGTTACATCCCTTCATATATGAAACAGGAAAAAACAATGTCTTACGTGACGAACCCATTATCATGGACGACAGGAAAGGAGTACGTCTCGGCTGCAAAGAATAGAGGCAGTGTCTTGAGAGACTTCGATGCAGTGACCCCCCAAACCACCGATGCCCAAATTCATGATCGCGTTCTCTGGGTGAACAGGCCAAAATTTCCTGGTTCCATATTTTTCAGGACGAGGAATTATCATATTGCGGACATCAACTTATTTTACATCAACCTCCGGGAGAATATCGAATGCAGGCTCAGAAATTTCAAACGGCCTTAATCACTGTACGATGAAGCCGGCGCCATCGACGGGGCGGCACCCCTTCCACGCGCTTCTTTCATCGCCATGGGCATCAGCGCTGGTTTTGATCACAGCCATTGGCGCTCGCTGTCTGATGCAGGTCTATTTTTTCGACTACACGGGCGACAGGTCTTATCAGCTCGTGGCCGCGCACAATTTCATGGAAGGACATGGACTCTCTATCGGCCAGGTGTTTGCATCGGATCTTCAGCAAACTGTTTTTAAACCGCTTATCGGCTGGCCTCCCGGATATTCCGTTTTCCTGTCGGTCTTTCTCTTTATAACAAATAATAATTTTTACCTCGCCTCGCTTCTGCTCGATCTTGTTTGTGCTGCGCTGTTTGTGATTTATGCAAGAAAGATCCTCCAATTATGTAATCTGCCGGCGTGGATGCTCAATCTTTATACGCTGCTGACCGGGTTTTTCATTTTTGATTTCGCCTACGCATCAACAACCGATTTTAATACCCTCGCTTTTTTTGTCATTGCTATTTTTTATACCCTTGCCTTCATTCAAAATAATAGGACGCCGTCGTTTGGAATAATCATTGGCCTCCTGCTTTTTCTCACTCCGCGGTTTCGATACATGTATGTCGCGCTAGTGATCGGGATCCCGGCTTATCTCATAGTTTATGGGAATGGCACAAATAACAGGCGCGTCGTGCGCGGAGGTATGTATTGCGGGGCAACCCTTGCCGTGCTGCTCTCTGCACTTTTCATTTTTCAGCACTATTCCACGGGCGCTTCCACCTATATCATCCCTTCACAAAAAGGCTTTTATCCCGAAAATATTTTCAGGACTTATCCGGTCCTGCTGACGCCCTTCGTTGACTTCATGTTTTTCTGCGTGTCCATTTCAAAATATTTTCACGCCGATTTTGTAAGGCTCGTGGACCTGATCCGCCTCCTGCACCTTGCTCCTTTTGTGTTGGTGTTTGGCTGGTCGCTTATTTATTTATGGAGAAAAAGGTTCGCCGCAAGAACGGCCAGCATGCACTATCTGGTGTTGGGACTTGTCTGCAGCTTGTTGAACGTCCTGCTCCTTTTATATTTATCGGTCAGGAATGCGCCGATATTAAGCATTACTTATCCGGTATGGACCTTCCTCGAGGAAGCGCGGTATTATGCGTTTCCGGTCTTGTTCATCCAGCAGATGGCTTTCCTCATTTTCTTCAGATCCTTTGGTTTACTGGCTGGTTGGAAGCGGCGCGTAGCCTGGGTAATGGCCATCCTGCTGGCCATCCAGTTGCTT
>DATMHB010000180.1:0-3858 GCA_035555175.1 Flavisolibacter sp.
CAGCTCTTTCGTTTCTTTCGCGCCGATGCTTTTTTCAACCGCACCCGGATGAGGTCCATGCGGAATGCCGGCGGGATGAAGCGTCATCATGCCTCTGGTTACATTCTTGCGGCTCATGAAATCTCCGTCCACATAATAAAGCAGCTCATCACTGTCGATATTGCTATGGTTGTAGGGCGCGGGGATCGACTCGGGATGATAATCAAAAAGCCTCGGGCAGAAAGAACAAACGACAAAATTATTCGCTTCAAATGTTTGATGCACGGGCGGCGGCTGATGCACCCTGCCCGTGATGGGCTCAAAATCATGGATCGAAAATGCAAAAGGATAGCAGCAACCATCCCACCCTATTACATCAAAGGGATGATGACCATAATGGATATTATAAAGTATGCCCTTCTTTTTTGTCCTGATGATGAAGTCGCCCTTCTCATCATGCGTTTTCAAATTCACAGGAGGCCTGATATCTCTTTCGCAATAGGGCGAGTGCTCCAGAAGCTGTCCATATTTGCTCAAATATTTTTTTGGAAACCTGATGGGGCTAAACGACTCCACGATAAAAAGGCGGTTGTTCTCGCCCTCGAAGCGGATCTGCTGGATCGTTCCTCTTGGAATGACCAGGTAGTCGCCGTAACCAAATGGCAGTTCTCCATACATAGTAGTAAGCACACCGCTTCCTTCGTGCACAAAGATCATTTCATCGGCATCCGCATTCTTATAAAAATAATCAGGGTGCCCTCCTTTGGGCGCAGCCAGCACAATATGTACATCATGATTCACCAATATGGGGATCCTGCTTTCGAGATAATCCTTTTGTGGTTTGATCTTAAATCCTTCAAAGCTGCGGTGGCTGAGCATTTTTTCTTCCGCTACCTCCGGTGCAACATTCACCGGCTTTTCTGTCTTAATGATCTGTGTTGGCGGATGAACATGATAGAGCAAGGAATAGTCATTGGAAAAACCTTCGGTTGAAAACAATTGCTCTGCATACAGGCCACCATCGGGTTTACGAAACTGCGTGTGGCGCTTGTGAGGAATATCTCCAAGTTTATGGTAATACGGCATAAATCTGTTTTAATGGAAATGAATGAATGTCTGCGGCAATGGCGGCAGCGTCACCAGTTCAACTGAAGGGAGATGATCAGGAAATAATATTTCCATGCTCTCTTATCGATCCAATATGTAAAATTCCTGTGAAACAGCATGGTATAAGTTAATCCAACAATTTAATCAGGGTCACTACCGCTCCAATCAAAAGAGCGACTCGGTCGGCAACCAGCCCCTGATCGCTCGCTCAGGTTCGTATATAAAAATACGAACAATGGATCAATGGTATTCAAGGCCTTTCAAGCCCGGCAAAGCGGTGAGTCTTGCACTGCCGCATCAGCGGTGTGTGAGCCACGCAACCAATTTCCATCCTATGCGTACCTAAATAAACCTCGTGAAAGTTTTACCCGCATCGATGCCGGGCCGCCCGTTTTTATTCTGTCCTGCTGAAAACGAATGGTGACATTTTCTTCACTCCTAAATAAAAAAGTATGAACGAGATCAAACCAACCGCATTCTGCTGTAGGGGCGCCATTGTCGCGGGCTTCCTGCTCTTTTTCGCGACGGGATGCAAAAAGACAATTGACACTCCAGCCCCTGCGGCATCGGACGCAGCGCAATCGAAAAGATCTGAAAGCGAGATGAAGGTCGGCCACTTTAACCAGGTGAACCTGGTTGCCAACACGGCCGAATATAACGCAGCGAGAATAGATCCGACCTTGATCAATGCCTGGGGTATTGCGTTCGCACCAGCCGGAATTGCATGGGTCAATGCCCAGGGTGGTCATGTAAGCGAAGTGTACGACCGCGAAGGCGCACCGATCGCGGCGATCAACCCCGTTAACATTCCCGGACCTGCACTCCCCAACGGGGGCAATCCAACCGGTATCGTATTCAACGGCACGCCCAACTTCGTTCTTCCCACCGGCGGACCTGCCCGTTTCATTTTTGTCGGTGTGGATGGAGTCCTGTCAGCCTGGAATGCCGCACAGGGGCACAATGCATTTAGAAAATTTACAGTGCCGGCATCTGCATTCACCGGTCTTGCCAGCGGTACCAATGGTGGAATGAATTTATTGTACGCAGCTAATTTCAGGGCCAACAGGATCAATGTGTGGGATGGCAACTGGAACCCGGTCATCATGCCTTTCTCGGATCCTGCTATTCCAGCAGGCTATGCTCCGTACAACATTCAAAACATTGGCGGCTGGCTCTATGTAACCTATGCCAAAGTGGGTGCGGATGGAAGAAGCGAGCCAGGTGTGGGTAAAGGTTATGTTGATATTTTTAGAACCGATGGAACGCTCGTAAAAAGATTTGCATCAAACGGAAACTTAAATGCACCGTGGGGGTTGGCCATGGCGCCCGCCGCTTGGCTAAAGGATCAGGATGAAATGGAAGGCGGAGACGATCACGTTCGGCAGCCGGTGATACTGGTAGGGAATTTCGGTGATGGCCGGATCAATGCATTCAGGGCCGATGGAAAATACCTCGGACAGCTGAGGGGGCCGAAAGGGCATGCGCTGCAAATCGAAGGCCTCTGGGCCATTGTATTTCCACCTTCCACCTCTACCATCGATCCGAACCGTCTCTATTTTGCTGCCGGGCCCGACCACGAAACACATGGACTGTTCGGCTATATTCTTCCAAGGCCTGACGATGATTAGCAGGTTTGTTGTGATATAAAAAGCCTCTGCGGAGGCTTTTTATTTTTAATAACTGGTCCGCCGGGTCATCACCCCGCATGATGAAGATGGTTTTTAAAAAGAAATGCTGATCGCAACCAGTCCGGAGTAGTGAATATCAGCATCAAATGGAATGGCACACAATTATCGTCAAACCTGGCTTGCGCGATCAAAGTCAATTTTTTCCACCCAGTTCCGAAGCCTGAACACTCTTAAACGCATGTGCGCTGCCTCAAACAAATCAGGTTTTTTCACCGACCAGAATGGTCAAACTTCACACGAACTGCCTTAAAAAAACCTTAGGTTTAGGTTACAAAAAATTACCTGGGACGGACTAATGAAAGCTGATATACCGATAACGGATGCTGAGCTAATCAATGCATTGTTGGACAGGGCGACTGAAAAGGAAGCCATCATGTTACTGTACCGTCAGTTTTTCGATTACCTGAGCCTATTTGTGATGACCAACAATGGAACGAAAGAAGATGCCCAGGATATATTTCAGGAAGTGGTGTTATCCTTTGTCCATATAGTAAGACAGGGAAAGTTCCGCGGCGAATCGAGTGTAAAAACCTTTTTGTATGTGCTCAACCGCAATACCTGGTTTAATGAGCTAAAACGCCGGGACAGGGCGGTGGAAAGGGAAAGAAAATATGACGCAGTGACCGGCGATACCGACTTAGGGACAGAAGCCACAATTGAGCAAAGGGAAGCCAGCCAGCAGCTGATAAAGATCATGGATCGGCTGGGAGAAAATTGCAAAAAGATCCTATTGCTTTTCTATTATGAAAACCTGACCATGAAAGAGATCGTCGGACGGCTTCATTATGAAAACGAACAGGTGGTCAGAAATAAAAAATATAAATGTATGAAGCAGCTCGAGGCGCTCATTCATGAGGATCCGAATCTATTGAAACAATTAAAAACCTTATTGCATGCCTGATTATTTACCCTCCGATGAAACCCTGATGCGCTACATCGACAACGAAATGTCGGAAGCAGAGAGGGAAGATTTTGAAAAAAACCTCACCAGCAATCCTGCGCTCCGGCAACAGCTGGAACGATTGCTGATGGCCAGGAATGCAGTGGGCTATTTCGGTCTCGCGCAAAACGTTGAAGCCATCTG
>DATMHB010000181.1:0-3291 GCA_035555175.1 Flavisolibacter sp.
ACATAATAGCCCTTCACCTCTCCGTTTTTTGGCGCTTTCCAGTTGAGTGTTGTTGCATTGGTAAGGTTCCTTACTTCTATCCTTACCTCGGCCGGCATTGAAGGCGCTTTCGCCAGGTTCGCCAGCGTCGCCAGATTGATGCCTGTATTCTTTCTCAGGTATTCGAAGTCCATGAATTCGGCAAGATCTCCGTACACGATCCCTTTCTCGGTGCGAAGGTCCTGGTGCTGATGATTGTAATTTTCGTTCATCTCGGTAAGACGTACGGCAGCATATCCTTTTTGTAAAAATGGCGTATGATCTCCACCTCTTAGAAAACGGTCGCTGCGATAGATCATCACTACTTCCAGATTGTCTACATAGCGTTCACCGGTTTCTTTCACGTAGCGCGCCAGCTGTCTTGATTTGCTGTCGTTCTCCAGACCAAGGCTTCTCACATTGGCGGCTGCCCTGCCGGTATCAAGCGAAGAAATGCCTTCACTGAATACCCTCAGCCTTGTGTTGTCGATGATGTTGGTTTCACTGCTGTTATTGCTGCCCATAATATCATTGTTCAGCATGGCGTCGATGCTCCAGTTTTTTGCTTTAGCTGAATTGGCGAGATAGGTAGATCCTAAAAGACTTTGTTCTTCGCCACTCACCGCAACAAAGATGATGGTGGCAGGAAACTGACGCCTGCTCATAATACGTGCGCATTCGATCACGGCGGCCGTGCCGCTTCCGTCGTCGTTTGCTCCGGGGGCGTCCGACTTGCGGTTCATCACATCCGTCACGCGGCTGTCGAGGTGTCCGCTGATAATGTAAATGCGGTCATCATTGGGATCAGTGCCTTTCAATATTGCCATCGCATTGCCAAGACTCGTTACCGTATCTACCCGGCGTTTGTCGGGTTGGAGTGTGGTGGTATCCACATACGCTGTCATGCGGCCGCCACTGCTCTGCGCAAATTCCCTGAATTTGGCAACGACCCATTCCCTTGCGGCGCCAATGCCTTTTTTCTTATCGGTAGTGGAACTTAGTGTATTCCTGGTGCCGAAAGTGACGAGCTTATTGATATACGACTTCAGACTATCGGCAGAGATCTCCCTGACCATTTGTTCTATCGCGGGGTCGCGTTGTATGATGGTTTGTGCGAAACCCGAAGTGGAAAATGCGGATGCAGCAAAGAAAGCCAGCAGTATTTTTCTCATAGATCTTATTGTAATCGGCCGCTAATCTATCTGAATTCTTCTAACCAACCTTCAATAGCCATATTTATCTTTCCAGAGTCCGCGCAGGAATTTTCTAAGTTCTTCCTCTCTTGGATTTTTGCCCGGGTCATAAAATGCGGTGCCCTTGATCTCATCGGGCAGGAATTCCTGCTCTGTAAAGTTGCCTTCAAAGCTGTGTGCGTATTTATAATTCTTGCCATAGCCCATTCGCTTCATCAGTCCGGTCGGCGCGTTTCTTACATGAAGGGGAACTGGCAGATCGCCCGCCTTTCGCACGGTATCGAGGGCATCTTCAATAGCCATATAAGAGGCATTGCTTTTGTGAGAGGATGCCAAATACGTGGCGCATTGCGAAAGGATGATCCTTGCTTCCGGATACCCGATCTTATTCACTGCTTCAAATGCACTGTTAGCCAGTACAAGCGCCGTTGGATTTGCATTTCCGATATCTTCTGAAGCAAATATCACCATGCGGCGCGCAATAAATTTTACATCTTCGCCGCCTTCAATCATTCTTGCCAGCCAGTATACAGCACCGTTAGGATCGGAGCCTCTCATGGATTTTATAAAAGCAGAAATGATATCGTAGTGCTGCTCTCCGCTTTTGTCGTACAGCGCGATCCTTCGCTGCGCGACCTCCATCACTTTTTCGTCCGTGATAATGATGGCTTTTTCCCTCGACAAAGCATCCACAACCAGTTCGAGCAGGTTCAATAATTTTCTTGCATCGCCGCCTGAAATTGTAAGCAGGGCCTCTGTTTCTTTCAGCTGGATTTTTTTTGATCTCAGCCATTCGTCTTTCATAAGCGCCTGCTTAAGAAGCCGCACAAGGTCTTCCTCGCTCAGCGGTTTCAGCACGTAAACCTGGCACCGGCTGAGCAGGGCACTATTCACTTCGAAGGAAGGGTTTTCGGTTGTAGCACCTATCAGCGTGATGATGCCTTTCTCTACAGCGCCCAGCAATGCATCCTGCTGCCCCTTGTTGAACCGGTGGATCTCATCAATGAAAAGAATGGCACCTGTTGTCTTCTGTGCCTGCGCTATGGCATCACGCACGTCCTTCACACCCGAGCTAATGGCGCTGAGGGTAAAGAAAGCCACATGAAGTGTATTGGCAATGATGTTGGCAATGGTGGTCTTGCCTGTTCCCGGCGGTCCCCACAGGATCATGGAAGGGATCTTCTGGTGCTCGATCGCAGTGCGTAAAATGCTTCCCGGTGCCGCCAGGTGTTCCTGTCCAACCAGGTCGTCAAGGGTTTGCGGGCGCATCCGCTCTGCTAAAGGGGCAGATGAATTCATTGTTTAAATTACTGAAGAAATTGGAATGATGTCATTGTATCCGGGTGTATGTTGATGAGGAAAATCAAGGTTGAGGAGTTCTGATTTTTTTGATTTTTATATTTTTCAAAATTACTGTTGAGTGTAAAAAGAGGGCGATCATTAATTTTTCAAATTGACGTTAAGTCAGATTTAGTTATTGGAGGCTGCCGACTAAGTTATTGACGAGGGCGTGCCCCTCCCGGGTCGGGCTATTCGCTCCAAGTCCTCGCGCATGGTCCGTCAGCCTTTATAGATGAATCGTTGGCTGCGGGCTTTCCGCTTCTATCCCTCACGCGGCTGAACGTTTCAGGATTTAGTTGACGGCATTGATTCAAGTCCAAATTGCGCTTCAATTCCCTACTGTTTGAGGAAATTATATCGGTTACATGACCTTAATTCATTCTACAGCCCGGGCTTCTTTTTCCTGCCGCGTTAAAGGTTGTTCTTCTTCAAAAATTCTTCAATACGGTCGAAGGAATTGCTGAGCGTTTTGCCGTGCCACCCATGCCGTTGACCAGGATAGATCACCAGCTCATTCACAACTCCGGCTTTGTCAAGTGCGCCCTTTAGCGCTATCGACTGCGAAACGTCCACAACAGGATCATTGCTGCCATGAAGAATGAGCGTCGGAGCTGAATGGGCTGTCACAAAATTTATGGGGCTCGATCGACGATAGAGTTCAGGATTCGCAGCAGGATCGGTGCCGGTAACCATTTGCAGCGCATAAGGAACCAGCGGATGCCATGGATGATTATACATG
>DATMHB010000182.1:0-2954 GCA_035555175.1 Flavisolibacter sp.
GGTGTGACAATTATTTCGAAAAGATATCTAAACAGAAATACGAATTATGCTCGATGCAAAAATTCCCGCAGGTAATCTTGAAAAAAAATGGGAGGATTATAAAGGGCATGTAAAGCTTGTCAATCCGGCCAATAAACGAAACCTCGAGATCATCATTATTGGAACGGGACTGGCTGGCGCATCCGCTGCCTCTTCTCTCGGCGAGCTGGGATATAAAGTAAAAGCATTTTGCTTCCAGGATTCTCCCCGCAGGGCGCACTCTATTGCGGCTCAGGGTGGGATCAATGCAGCAAAAAATTACCAGAACGACGGCGACTCCGTCTTTCGCGTTTTTTACGATACGATCAAGGGCGGCGATTACAGATCAAGGGAAGCCAATGTTCACAGGCTTGCCGAAGTAAGCGCCAACATCATCGACCAGTGTGTGGCGCAGGGTGTTCCTTTTGCGCGTGAATATGGTGGCTTGCTCAGCAATCGTTCGTTCGGTGGAACACAGGTGCAGCGTACATTTTATGCTGCCGGACAAACGGGACAGCAGCTGCTGATCGGTGCTTATCAATCGCTTGAAAGGCAGGTGGCACTTGGCAATGTAAAAATGTATACGAGGCACGAAATGCTGGAGATCGTAATGATCGATGGCAAGGCCCGCGGCATCATTGCGCGTAACCTTGTAACGGGCGAGCTTGAGCGCCATTTCGGTCATGCCATTTTGCTTTGCAGCGGCGGCTATGGCAATGTATTCTATCTTTCAACCAACGCAATGGGCAGTAATGTTACTGCCATCTGGAAGGCACATAAGAAGGGCGCTTATTTTGGAAACCCCTGCTTTACGCAGATCCATCCTACCTGTATTCCGGTAACGGGCGAGCATCAGTCGAAGCTCACCCTGATGTCGGAATCGCTGCGTAACGATGGAAGGATCTGGGTTCCGAAAAAACAGGGCGACAACAGAAGAGCGGATCAAATACCGGAAGAAGAAAGGGACTATTACCTCGAAAGAAGATATCCCGCATTCGGAAACCTTGTGCCCCGCGACGTTGCTTCGCGTGCTGCAAAGGAAAGATGCGACGCAGGTTACGGTGTTGGTACTTCCAGACAGGCCGTTTATCTCGACTATGCTTCAGCCATTCAACGTTATGGGCGCGTGGAAGCCGGTAAGCGCGGAATAGACAATGCGGACGCGGATACAATCACAACGCTGGGTAAAGAAGTGGTGAAAGAAAAATACGGCAACCTCTTCGACATGTATGAAAAGATCACGGGTGAGAACCCGTATGAAGTGCCGATGCGCATCTATCCGGCCGTGCACTATACCATGGGAGGCCTATGGGTGGATTATGAACTCATGACCAACATTCCCGGAATGTATGCATTGGGTGAAGCCAACTTCAGTGATCATGGTGCGAACCGTCTGGGTGCTTCTGCGCTGATGCAGGGCCTCGCCGACGGGTATTTTGTGATCCCTTATACCATCGGTAATTACCTCGCCGATGAGATCAGGACGAAAAATATCCCTACGGATCATCCCGCATTTGTGGAAGCAGAAAGAACAGTGCGGGAGCGCATCGAGCGTTTAATGAATATCAAAGGTGCTCAGTCGGCTGAAAGCTTCCACAAAAGACTTGGAAAGATCATGTGGGACAAATGCGGCATGGCCAGGAACGCACAGGGTCTGAGAGAGGCCATAGAGGAGATCCGTCAACTGCGCAGGGAATTCTGGAATGACCTCAAAGTGCCTGGAAAAATTAATGAATTCAATCCTGAGCTGGACAAGGCCGGACGTGTTGCCGACTTTATCGAGCTGGGTGAGTTGATGTGCATCGATGCACTGCACCGCGAAGAAAGTTGCGGCGGTCATTTCCGCGAAGAAAGCCAAACGGAAGAGGGCGAGGCGCTTCGTCACGACGACCGCTTTATGTATGTAGCAGCATGGCAATATAAATCGGATGAAAATTGGGAGCTCCATAAAGAAGAGCTGAACTATGATGTGGTAAAACCAAGTCAACGTTCTTATAAATAAAACATTCAACTATAGTTAGATCCTTATGGAACACTATACAATGAACCTCACGCTGAAGGTGTGGAGGCAGGCCGACAAAAAAGCTGAAGGAAGATTCGAAACCTACGAGGTGAAAGACATCTCGTCGGAAATGTCGTTTCTTGAAATGTTCGATGTGCTCAATGAGCGGCTGATCAAAGAAGGCAGCGATCCGATCGCTTTCGACCATGATTGCCGGGAAGGTATCTGCGGCATGTGTTCCATGCATATCAATGGCCGTCCTCATGGTCCATGGCATGCCACTACCACCTGCCAGTTGCATATGCGCGCTTTTAAGAACGGCGATACCATTATAGTTGAGCCATGGAGGGCCAAGGGGTTCCCCGTCATTAAAGACCTCGTTACCGACCGCACAGCTTTTGACCGCATCATTCAGGCCGGCGGCTTTATATCCGTAAACACCGGCAATGCCGTTGATGGAAACGCCATTCCGGTTGACAAGGACAAATCAGATGCGGCCTTTGGCGCAGCGAGCTGTATTGCCTGCGGCGCCTGCGTTGCAGCCTGTAAGAATGCATCCGCATCGCTGTTCACTGCGGCGAAGATCGCCCACCTGGCCCTGCTGCCCCAGGGCGACCCGGAAAGGAAGAACCGAGCGCTGAGCATGGTGGCCCAGATGGACAAAGAAGGATTTGGATCGTGCACATTTACGGGCGCGTGCGAAGCTGTGTGTCCAAAGGAGATCTCCATCACTAATATTTCGAGGATGCACAAGGAATATTTAATGGCGGGCCTTTCGTCTGATAAATAGCAATCCTTTTTATTGCTTGTGTCATTTGTTGATATGGGCTCCCGCCGTCGTTAGTGTTGTTAGCTGCAACGCTTTTATAGGTTTCTTTTTTCTCCGGTCATTGGTATTCCCCTTATTTCGCCCGATCGTCTTGAGCTGTATGCG
>DATMHB010000183.1:0-2253 GCA_035555175.1 Flavisolibacter sp.
ATATATTCTGGGCCGGCGTTCCGGGTTGTTCGGAAGACACCTGGGCTGAAGCCTCCGTTCAGCTGAAGGAATCACATTTTACGTACCTGCCTGTTCTTGCAGAAAAGGATCAATACGACAAATACTACAATGGTTTTTCCAATTCGGTCCTTTGGCCACTGTTCCATTATTTTCCTACCTATGCGGAATATAACCTCGACCAGTATGAGGATTACCTCAGGGTAAATGAACAGTTTGCCGAAGTTTTATCGGCGCAGTGCCGTGAAGGGGACACGATCTGGATACACGACTATCACCTCCTTCCACTTGCAGGCATGCTGAGAAAGAAATGTCCTGAAATTAAGATCGGCTTCTTTCTTCATATACCCTTTCCTTCTTATGAAGTATTCCGCCTCATGCCCGGGAAATGGCAGGAAGAACTGCTCAATGGTGTGTTAGGCGCCGACCTGATCGGATTTCATACCATCGATTATGCAGGGCATTTCCAGGAGTGCATTCAAAAAGTGTTGCTGCTGGATCATGAAAGTAGTATCATTCGTTACCGGCAGCGCGTTGTTAAAGTAGGCGTTTTCCCCATCAGCATCGACTATCAATTCTTTCATGACGCATACGACAAAAAGGAGGTGCACGGCATCCGGCAAGACCTGCGCAAAAAAATGAAAGGATCGAAGATTATTTTTTCCGTTGACCGCCTCGATTATACAAAGGGCGTGCACAACCGGTTAAGAGCATACGATTTTTTTCTGCAGCAGCATCCGGAATATCATGGTAAAGTTGTTTTCGTCATCAATGTAATTCCTTCGAGAGACCAGATCCCGAAATACATGGAGCGGAAGCAAATGATCGATGTGCTCATCAGCGACATTAACAGCCGCGTCGGTAACCTGCACTGGCAGCCTGTGATCTACCGCTATAATTTCATGGATTTTGATGAGATGGTCGCGCTGTATTCAATTTGTGATGTGGCGCTCATAACGCCCTTGCGCGACGGGATGAACCTGGTGGCCAAAGAATTTGTTGCCAGCTGGAAGGACAGGAGGGGCGTGCTTGTGCTCTGCGAAATGGCCGGTGCAGCCAAGGAATTAACCGGAGCACTCATGATCAATCCCAATGACATCCAGGAAATGGGAGAAATGATCAGGGAAGGGTTGGAGATGAAGCCACAAGAGCAGGAGGACCGGATGCACAAGATGCAGCAAAGACTCGCTCGTTACGATGTGAATGCATGGGCTGCAGATTTTTTGAAAACCCTTTGCATCATAACGAAAAAGCAAAAAGCTAAGGAAGGAAAAATAATGTATAATAAGCGCCAGACGGAATGTTTCCTGTACGCGTTACAATCATTTAAAATGACAGATGTTCGTTTTCCGTCGTAAAGGCTTAGTGACCGAGTATGCGCAAAGGCCGTGTAAGAGATCGTCCTGCAATTGGAGGACAAAGTCAAAAGGCATAAAGTACTAAGCTTACTATTCCCCTCGCTCTCGCTCTGGCCGCCGAAGCCTTGGCGTAGGCGGGCTCTGTTTCTCGCTCTGTGTTTTCCCTTCGCTCTCACTCTGTTTCTCGCTCTGACCCTCACTCTGTTTCTCACTGCGTCCGCCGAAGCCTTGGCGTAGGCGGGCTGCGTCCTTCTTCTGCCTTCTCTGACAGGAAATGGAACCTCGAACTACGCGCTGTCCTTTGGTGAAGATTTTCCCGCCAGTTTTCTGGCCAGCTTTCCGATCGTTAATCCCTGCACAATGATAGAGAAAACAACTACGATATATGTTACGGTGACAAATTCACTGCGATAAAAATCGGTGGGCAGCGAAAGCGCCAACGCAACCGAAATGCCGCCACGCAGTCCGCCCCACGTAAGGATCGACACCATATGCCTTTCAAAAGATCTCCTGAACCTGAGAAGGACTGTGGGCAACCACACCGAAATCAAGCGGGCAAGAATTACAATGACAATGGCGGCCAGTCCGATGAAAAGTAGCTTTGAATGAAAGGCCAATACCAGGACTTCAAATCCTATCAGTAAGAATAAGATGGCATTAAAGATCTCGTCCAGCAATTCCCAGAACTTGTTTACATAATCTCTGGTTACGTCAGACATCGCTTCAGCCTTGTTCCCCGTAATGATGCCAGCAACGACCATTGCCAGCGGACCTGAAATATGCAGATGGATTGCCAGTAAATAGCCGCCCATAACCATGGCCAATGTGATCAGCACTTCTACGTGGTAGTTGTCGATGGAGCGCATCAAATAATAAC
>DATMHB010000184.1:0-18282 GCA_035555175.1 Flavisolibacter sp.
TGATACACAGACGCGAGTTGCTTCGCACATTCGAAAGTGATCCCCTTCCCGCCACCCGTTACAACGATCACCTGCCCGGGGCGTACCGGGCTTTCCTTCATTTTCTTTCGAAGTACCGGGGCAAGTTGAGGCACGTAACGGGTTTCATTATTATAAAATGCTTCGACGAAACCTTTTAACGCTGCAATTTCCGATACGATCAGCTGCTCGGCATATTCGTCCTCAAAATTTATCACCAGCACATTTATTTCCTTCAACTCCAGAAACAAGCTTTTAGCAAATGCGGAAGCTACCTGCCTGCTCTGCACAAAGACCAGATTACTCCCTGCATTGAGATCGGAAACAAGTTTCGGTACGTCTGCAAGTAATGACAGGAGCCCATCTTCTTCCAATCCTTTCAAAAAATAAATGATGCCGCTGCCTTGAAGATCTTTCAAAAAACTGTTTGAATTCACGAGCGATCCATACACCTGCCAATCACCCCCCGGCGCATGGGCAACACTATTTGCACCCAACTTTTGTTCTACCAGATCAATTTCGAACGGAGCAACCCAACCGGAGATGCCGTGGATGGAGGCGGAGAGCCCTGATGGTATATCCACATCGGCACCTCCTTCCAACATATCCATGATTTCTGCCACAGAAGCATTGGCATATTCTGTCGGCACACCCGTTAATTTACATTGGTGTTCCAATGCAAAGTCGCTTAAGAGATGGCCAACAAAAAGCGAGTTCAAGTGAAAATCATCGAGCATCCTGCGCTCAGGTTTGATCTCCTCTATCGGAAAACCAAGCTTGTTTGCCAAGGTCTGCATAAACCTCACCGATAGCGGTTCCACATCACGGGCAATAGAAAGATCAGCATGGTGCTCGTCTCGACAAACCGGCAAATCATTTTGTTCCTGAATGGCTTCACAGGGATTGCAGATAAAAACCGGCTTGTCGGTAATAGAAAACTTCCGGTGGAACCTGTTTTCAAATAGGATGCGCGGCGAAAATGTTGGTTGTGATGCATAAAGGAGGGCAGCTGCCTCCAGCAGACCGTGGATCGTATTTCCGTCAAAGCACATGGAAACAACAGGAACAGGGTTGAAGCTACCTACCATGCCCTGCATTGTCCTGCCCGCGCCTGGCTCTATCCACGCATCTATTCCCGTGGCATTCAGGAAAGCCTGATAGAACTGAACCGGCCGGGTCAGCTGATCCAACATCGCTTCAGCAACTTCACCTGCATGCATGATCTGTTTACCTGTTACGGTGGAATAAATTCTGCGGCTGGGATGGTTGAATGCAACCTGTCCCACAATTTTTTGGAATTCCGGCTTCAAAACCTCAACATGTCTCGAATGGAATGCGTTTTCAACATTCAACAAAACGGCGGGTATCCTTTGCCGTTTTAAATCGTCCTGCGCCAGCTCAATACTTTTTACATCGCCCGACAAAACCAGTTGCTCTGTACCATTAAAGCAAGCAATATCGAGGCAATGACTGGTGATTATTTTCTTTAAAAGTGGACTGTCTTTTCCCAATCGAACGCTTAACATTCGTCCCTTTATTTGCAGGTTCGAATCCATTAATTTGCCGCGCTCTTCAGCTATCCGCATGGCAACGCCTGAACTAATAATATCTGCAGCGTGCATAGCCGCTATTTCACCCACACTGTGACCGATTACAGCTGATGAAGTCATTCCCATTTCCTTTAACAAGCTAAACGCAGCGATAGACGTCCCTACAATTGCCGGTTGTGCCACGGCAGTACATTTCAGGTCGCGCCCCAAAAATTTATCAAGGCCGAGGTGCTCCGTGAAGGCTGCGAGCTGTGGAAGACGCCTCGACAGCCAGCTTTGGGATTGCAAAGTCATACTGCCCTGCCCCGGGAAAAGAAGGCCGATATTAATAGGCGTTATAGCTCCATTATAAAAAATGCCTTGATGGACGTTTAGCTCAAGGGATCTTTCCGATGCCACTATCCCTATGGCTTCGGTTACTTTAGCAGTAAAGGCCTCAACTGAGTTGGCGACAATTGCCAACCGGCATTTTTCATTTCGATCTGAATAGAATAGTGAAATACTCAGATCCGTTAATTCTGCAATGGATATAGCGGCAAGATTCTTCTGTACGTCCAACAATTTCTTGACAAGGCTTTCTTGCGTGGTAGCAGAAAATAAAAATAATTCAGCGTCCTGCGAAGCCCGGAAAAAACCATCCAGCTGCGTCGCCGTTACATGTTTTTGATCCTTGTGCCGGTACTCTTGTAAGGTTACATGCGTATTGATGCCGCCAAAACCCATGGAATTGATGCCGGCCCTGAAAGTTTCATCGGCTTTCAATAAAACAGGTTCATTTGTGAGCTTGAAGCAGCTATCCTTTAGCAAAGGGTGAGCATCGGAGCAACCAGTAAGGGGCGGAATCACCCTGAATTCTCCAACCATTATCGCCTTAATTAATCCCGCCATACCGGCTGCAGCCTTGGTATGACCGATGTTGGATTTCACCGAGCCAAGGTAAGCCTGTGTCAAACCTGATTCTCCACCCGCTTGCGTCAGTGATTGTATTTCAGTTGTATCACCGAATGCCGTGCCCGTTCCATGTCCTTCGATATACTGCACCTTATCCATACCATATCCGGCCCTCGTGTAAGCTCTTTTCAATGCCAGGTACTGGCCAGAGGCCTTGGGTCTCGTTAATCCTCCCCTGCCATCAGATGAAATTCCCCAACCGCATATGAGGGCTTTAACATCAAGATCATTATGACGCGCAATATCCAGCCGGCTTAATAAAACAAAACCACAGCCCTCTCCGGGTAAAAAGCCATTTGAATGACTATCGTATACCTTCATCGTGTCCTTAGCCAACGCACCTGCCCGGCAAAAACCTACAAGTTCAAATGGATCGAGACTAACATCTACCCCACCAACAAGAACCATATCCAATTGGCCAGCAATGATAGCATCACACGCGTTGCATACAGCTAACAGCGAAGAGCTGCAGGCCCCGTCGACAGTATAACCACCACCCTGCAGATCGAAATAATTACAGATTCTGCCGGCAATGGTATTCGATAATCCTCCGGCGAGCGAATCTTCGATCATCGCAGGAAAAGCAGCTTTGAATTTTTCTTTCGCTACGGTTATGATCTGATCGATACTATCCTGCTGTCCGCTTGTCTGCAATGAGGATCGAAGGATCTTCTCTACATAAGGCCACCTAAGTCTTAAAAGATTGGCCCTCGACATTTCGCCTGTCAGCGTATTCCCAACGATCACGCCCGTCCTGCTTTTGTGCTCCTGCAAAACATGCGCGGGAAGAAACTGGCTCAGCAGCTCATCAGCGACATCGAGCGCGATCCAATGAACCAGGTCCGCAGCATTGAAATTATCTTCAGTGATCCTGAACCTCGTTTTATCAAACAAGTAATTTTTTAGTAACGCTGCCTTACCTGTGTAAATTTGGTCGACATCGTTTCGATCGCGGCTGAAATATTCCGGCGCAAGCCTTTCAGGAGGTATATTGCGGAATGCCTGCCGTTTAGACAAAACATTTTCAAATAATTGCCAAGGGCTATCTGCGTCAGGATACCTGCAAGCATACCCTACCACGGCTATCGTTTCGCTGGCTTTCACACGTTCTGATTTTTAGAAGAGAGAATTTTTCTTTTAAGATTAATTTCAAACGCCCGCGGAAAAATTATCTGCGCCTGCCGTTCAGGTTTCTCAACGCGGCGATGCGACCTTACTGCCAAATAAATTCCACGGACCATGCACACAATGAACAACGCAAAGAATTGCCCGAAAACGACACCCATCGCAACCAACAAACCATAGACCCCTGCGATGGATAATCCAAACACCACCTGATTTCTTCTATTCATCGGTGTCGTTGCCGGATCCGATATCATGTAAAAGCTGAATAACAAGAACGCCACCCCTGTAAATGGATTCAGGGCTGCATAAACAGAGGTCTCTGAAAAAACACTTCTGAGGATCGCCTGCATGGCAAAGCCAACAAACCACGACGCGATCAAAACGATCCTTTTGGTCAATCTTGCATTGAGAAAGCTTCCCACACCAATAAAAACCAAGGGAAGCAGCCAATCCCCATAACCCGTTATGTTCTCGGTAAACTGATAGGGCGGTGCGATCCCTATCCATGGAAAGAGAACAAGCGTGATTGCGATTCCGGTGTTAGAGGGATTGAGAAAATGCTTTTTATGCCCATGAATATTTACCCTCAAAAGATATTTTGAGAGGATGGCCGCCGCGGTTGCGAAGACCACCGGATAAAAGGTCTCGTTGGTGAATAACAGCATGCTCACCGCCAACCCGGTAATATGGGCCGGCATAAGAAAATGTACAAGTCGGGTAAAGCTGCCCAGGAACCTGGGCGACGAATCCAATATCCAGCTATTCAAACATTCGAAAACAATTTCGAGAACATAAGCAGTGGCCAGGGCCGTAAGCGGCTGAACCCACGACTGCTCGAAGCCAAGAAATAAATGCCCCGCGACATTTAACACGGTTATCGCAATAGAAAATCTTTTTAAAGCCTCAAGACGCAAATCTTTTATTGCCATTTCGATTATTTTACCAGGGAAGAATGATAGTATGCCACGCGGGTGTCAATTGTGTTTTAAATTGTTGGACAGCACCGTTGCTGGAACGCCAACGGATCTCAACGTCGATTTTTTCGTGCGGATTGCATAAGCCAAGACCAACGAATAATTCATTTGCATTTTTCCCCGAATGGCCGTTTCCCCCGTCAACGACGGCAGATACGACTTTGCCTTTGCATTTCAGTAGCGCCTCTGCACCGATCGCAAAACGCAGGGGGCCCGGCACGATGGAATCAATTATTACGCGTTGTTGATCACGGTGATCTTTAAGCATCAGCCTTAGACCCATAAACCGATTGTTGCCCCGATACTCGTTCCTATAGAAAAAAGAAGGCTCCCACTGATTGGCAACTATATAATCAAGCTTCCCGTCATGGTCCACATCCGATAACGATATGCCCCTCGACACCTGCTGTTGCCCTACACCTATCAAATCAGATATGTCAAAAAACCTTCCGCCTGCCTGTGAAAAAAAATAATTGTGCGCTGCCCCTGACAGGTCAGCACCGGGCTCGAATCGCGGCCATACTTGTGCGTTAGATAATAGTTCGTCATTGCCCATGGCCAGTTCCTGAAGTTCAGGCCACCTGGAGGTATTGCCGTGTACAAATCCGGTCGCCTGCAATAACTCGGGAATGCCATCATTATTAAAATCACCAAATTTTGCATCCCAGCTCCATTCACTTCGCGATAATCCAAGCGCCTCGCTTTTGTTCGTGAACGGCGCAACGCCTTTTGACATTTCCTCCACCTGCCCTGAATTAATGAAGGCCAGATGACTTTCTTCAAGCGCAAACTCATGAGCAATATTGCTGACAAAAATGTCGGTTAATCCATCGTCATTAATGTCGGCAAAATCAATCCCCATTCCCTTGAAAGAATCGCGACCCACCACTCCCGATCTTATATCCGATAATCGCCGGTTTCCGCGGAGCTCCCTGAACTTCAACTGTCCGGGGCGGGACAGATTAAGCAGGAACAGATCCGGGCCGAAATCATTTGCGAAATATAATTCAGGAAGCATGTCACCATTAAAGTCCCTTGCCCCCACAGCAAGCGTCCAGTCGGTTGAATGATCTAAGGCATTACGCCATGCCGTATCTTCTTTAAAGCTTATACTGTTCAATCTTGCATCGCAAAGAAATATATGATCCAATCCACCGTTGTAAGCGCGCGACATCGAATGCTGCATTTGCTGGCTCCAATCCTTTGCAGCACTGTTTAACACGTCCGCGCCATCAGGAAAATAGTTGCAAATCAAAATATCTATGTTCCCGTCGCCATCAAGATCCGAAAGCAATCCGGAATTTGAGAACCACCGTTGAAAAGGTGTAACTAATTCCTCCTCCTGAAAACCTGCAGGGTGATAGTAGAAGAGAATAGGGCTTCTGCCCCAGTAATAGACGAGTATGTCCATCAGGCCGTCGTTGTTGAAGTCATAACATAAGGTACCCATGGGCGCCATTGTAAGAGGATCATAAGCCACAGAATGCGGATATATTTCAAAAGGAGTATAGGTACAGCTTGTTCCGGGTGCGGCCGATACAAGGACTTTGTTGAACCTGGGATCGACATGAACAATATCGTTGCTCAACCCGTTATTATCAAAATCTGTCACCGCTACGGCAGCACCGACCGAAGAAATCCAGGAGCTGATGTGCCTGTATTGCGGATGAACGTCGCGCACAGATCTCGCCGGAACATGTTCCGGCGCATATAGCATTGTTCTTTCAAAAAGGAATTGTCCTTTCAAATATGTTCTCTCAGCGCCTGAAAGTTCAGGCAACCTTGATAAGGAATAAAGGGTTATTAAAATGCCTAGCGCCAGAACATTAACCAGCACTTGCTTTAGGTATTTTTTCATTCGCAGTTTTTTTATCAAAATGCATTCTGATTGCTGATCTCCAGGCCTCGTACCTGTTTTCGGGGACGGGCATACGCCCTGTTTTGTTCAGGGAATGAGCTGCTAACGCTGCTGCCTCTGTCGATGAAAGCTTACAGATAATATTGCAGGCGGCTTCGGTATGCAACTGCATTATACTTGCGGTTACACGTGCAGTAGCGGCGAATACAACTCCTTGCGCCAAATGCGCATAGGAGTTACCGGCACATGCCCTTAGCTGACTGATTTCGGTGTTGGGAACACCGCCTGCATATGCACATGCCAGGCCTACGCCTGACCACAGATCATTTCTGTATGATGTATCAAATGCACTTATCGCCTTACTGATTTGCGTGGCACTTCCGGCGTGTACAAACCACAGCGCGCGGCCCACACCCTGGTAAAATACACGAATGCAATAGGGGTCCTTTAATCGTCTTGGTAACAGCTTCTCATCTACGATTGCTTTTGTTTTGAAATATGCTTCATGAAAGCCATAACCATCCACGATCAGCCATCGTAAAACAGGATCGAATGCAATCATTCTCTTTTCTACGTCGAGGCGCAGCCGCGCAAAAGCCCATCCCGCTCCAACATGCAGCATATAAATATGATCACGCCCAGCAGATGTGCCCATGAATGTTTTTAGATAGCCTTTCCTGATCAGGCCCAGGATTTCCAACATCGTCTTTGCCATAGCCATCCCTTCAAAAGCAAATCCGCGGTACATTCCTTCCTCTTCATTTAACACGCCGGCCAAAACATCTTTGTTCGCTATTCTCAGACCCTTCCGGTACCCATCGAGAAACCTGTACCCGACAGTTTCCAAATGCAGCATCCGCTCCGGGTTGCTGCGGTCAAACCCACGCTTATCAAAACTTGCCTCAGCGTTGTTTACATTAAGAAATAAGGAAACGATCTTAGAAAACATATCATGCATTTATCCGGTAGAAATTGACGGCCCTATTTTTCAAACATTTCGCCAAGTCTCTTCAGCCCCATACTCCAGGCCATCGTATGCCATTTTTTTGCGTTTTCCCATCTCGGCGAGTCTCCCCACCCTGAATGGATCAATGAAACCCGCGTCTTGCCATCAACTGCCTGGAACCGTATTGTTACGCGCGTCATTGACGCTGGTTCGTTCATCAGGTCCATAAAGTCCGCCGGACCTTTCCATTCTATGTATAACAGTTCATACGGTATCAACTCAATGATCCTGCAGCCGATCGTGCTATTCACTTCTTTATTAGAGGGATCCCAAAACAATTCATAGAGGCCGCCTTGCCTCGGTTCGATATTCGCTTCATTCGCGAGCCACGTTGAAATAACGTTGGGGTTGAGCCATGCCTTCCACACTTCGGACACAGGCGCATCAACCAGAAATTCAAACTTTAGATCTTTTTCCACAATAACTGATTAACCTTGACTTCTTAACTCCCCGAGATATTTCCTTGCCTCCTTAAGTTTTTGCGGCTGGAACATATCTCTATCAACAGGGCGCCCATGCCATGCATGCACGAGTGATATGGTGGTTTCGTGCGCTGAATGAAAATTTTGCATTTGCATTCTGGCGGGGATCAGAATGCCATCTACAAATTTGTATTCAGGTATCATCAACACGCGGAAGGCTTCCGTCCCGTAATTTTTAAAGTATTCTACTTTGATAATCGTAAGATCCGTTTTGCTTATCCAAACTCTTTGCCTGTGCCATTCAATCGAAGACGGTGTTTGCCCAGCTACCCATTCGGCCTCATACACATAGAAGGTGCCCACATCAAAATTCTTCAATTCCCAATTAAGGCCCTCGAGGTTTTGCCAGGTACGCAGATCCTCATATCCAAAATCAGAGCCCAAAAGGCCTTCTCCCCTTCTGTCTTCGTCCACCTTCCGCACCAGGGCCAGCCCATAAGGAATAAACAGGTGAATATCGAGTGGTGATAGCCGACCTTTTTTTTCATGCATCAAAAATGTGATGCCCCGGAACATGATCGGATCACAGGCACAAAAAAGTGTCATCGAATCATTGTCCTCCGTGTTACGCACTGTTCTGATCGTCAGCTTCCGCGAAGGGTTCAAAACACTTTGCCCCAGTTTGCCAATAGTCATGGTCACCTCCCTAAAGCAGGTTGCTCCGATCTGCCTGGCATTAATGATGGTAATGTCTTCAGTTTTCAGAAGATCGCTGGCGATCATAAGTCTTAATTGTTCGCTGGAGAAATGAGGAAACTGTCTATAACGCCTAACTGGAACATCATGCTCCCAACATCATAATAGTTACGGATAAGGGAAGCTTTCCCGTCCTGTCCCATCTTTACGCAATCCAGAACATAAATGGATACCTTTTTGCCTGTTGGCTTAAAGATTTGTCCACCCAGCTCCAAATCGCCCAGGTGCGTGCCATCACCTCTATGCTGAACGATCGACCAATCGTCATTGGATATGATATTATGTACAGTGGCCCCATTATTCGTGAATGCCCTTGACCAGTTAGAGTGATCATGGTGCGCTGCCGCCAAAGCTCCGTCCAGTATCGTTCTGGTTGGGGCATCTATCCAAACCGATCCTGGGCCAATGAGACGGTCAAAATCTGAAGACCTGTCATTTACAAAAGCTTCATGAATGCCCCGGCAGTTTTCGATATTGCGCCTTGCCCTTTCTGTGTTACCGCTGCCGACGGATATTCCTCCGAAGAATGCGCCGAATTTCTGGGCATCTGAGATCTCTCTCGAAGTATACCGGCCATCAAGCCCGGGGGAAACCGGCGCTTCGTCGTGGCCAATCTTCACGTTCTTCATAAAACCCAGTTGCATCGTCAGTCCAATTGAATCGGAATAATGCTGGATGGTAACCAGACGACCATCCTTGAACTTCATTACATCGGCACCATTCCACATAATGGGCGCCGATAATCTTCTTACGTGTGGATCTATTCTATTGATCGTGGGAGTGATCGATGTGGTATATCCGTATTCGTAGATCAGGTATTCTTCGTTGGCGACAAAATTTGTCACCAACCCTTTAGTATTGGAAAGGATGCTAACAGATTCTGCCTGCTTTATCCAATCCAGCAGCTGTTTCCCTTTCACATTTATCTGCGTGGACATAGAGGTCCAAACTGTTTCATCTGTAATGAAATGACTGAAGTTTTGCAGCCATGTACATATCAGTTGATTCTGCACAGCCTCCACACCTTTCAGCGGCCACCGGGAGGTTGTGGACTGGGCAGGCGCCGCAAGATTTTTAAGATCTGCTATCAGGGTTGATATTCGATCCAGCCTTCTTGGGTCGACATATATAGTATCGGTTGGCATAATATTATTTGATTTGAGTTCTCAATTCACTTATAATACCGCTAAGCTCTTTTTGAAGGTCGGTCAGCACCTGAAAGAGCCTGTCGACCTGGGTACCGGAGCCGCCCTTGGAAGGTTTTGCAGGAGCAGGACGTCCGCTCGCAGGCTGGGATGTGTTATCATGCATGTGCATGTGATTATGAACATCGCCCGACGAGCCGGCCGTTGCGCCGGTGTTTGATGTATATTCTGGCTGATCATCAGGAACTGTTGTGTAAAATGAGGGACCAGAAGGCAGGTCGTGATGGCCGGCTGCATGCTCATGTTGTGGTTGATTGGAACCAAAATCGCCGGTGGTACCGAGTGGAAAGCTGCAAATGATTTCCCCCACTTCAATATCCGAGCTGATGATCTCACCTATCGATTCACCTCTTTCATCAACAAGAGCCGCGGAATTTTCACTTCGGGCAACGTCCCCCACGGGTGGTATCTGAACCACCTTTGATGCGAGCTTCACGGGTTGACCATTTGTCGTAAGCTTCATTCCGAGATCTGGAAGCTCTATAGTGGGATAACAATGTGCCACACATTTAGCTGCAAGGCTGCCTTCATCCCCCGGGCCAACCTCACCATTGGAAGAGTGCTCCGGATCTAAATGCACTCGAACGGTGCCGAATACGGGACTTTCGCCATACAATTCCAATGACCGAAACTCTGTCTTTATGCAAGACTTGCCCCATTCGGTACCACCAGCTTCATCGACGGGACAGGGATGGTCGCGGCGAACGGTAAAGATGCCTTCCATATCAACAACGTCGGTGCCCACTCCTTTGATGTCAATTTTCTCTCTTACGCGTACACACATGGTGTCTGTTGATCCCGGTGTAAGTTTAAAAGGTTCAACCTTGTAGCGATTAGAGGAGGTAAGTCCCCAGGCGGCATGATGGCCGACTACTGGCTTGAATTGTTCCATAAATTTGATTTATCGGTTATTGCAAATGTTGTAGCTAATACGGTTTGATAAGGTTAGCGCTCAAGGTCAAATTGAACAGGCTAAAAAGTTTCACCATCATTGTGCGAAGATCTTCTATGCGTTCAGGGATCCTTGAGTCAGCGAGGTTGCGGTGACCTACCTCCAGCTTCAACACCTCAAATAGCCTGTGCAGGTTGTGGTGGCTTATGCTAACCGGCAGAAATGCCTGATAGTTCACGCCGCCGTGCCTGATGTAATGCTGAAGCTGCTGGTCGAACCTGGAAAAAACGCCGAAATAATAATCATTCCATCGCTTGAGAATATCATCCATCTTAACATTGTAATCACGGTCAACCAGAAATTCATGGAGCTCGTTGAATTGCTGAAATACTTTTTCAAGCGAAAAGCTTTCGGTTTTCACTTTTGTATCCATACAGGAATTTTTATAGAATAAACAATTGCCGACAGCTCAATACCATCCGGGTTTCAAGCCGGTTGCATAGGGAAGAAATTCATTACAAAGTGATAAAATAAATGAATCGAACGGATGCGGGAAATACAGTGATTTGCACCGTATAAATACGGCGGGTGCGTCAATGGGTGGGGAGCGCCGTCTTTCAATGGAACAAAAAAATATTGGGGGAACGCTGTGGCTTTAACAAATAGAGGAGGTAACCGGTTATGTGCAATATGGTGGCAGATGCTTTTTAACGGCATTTGTATAGTAATGAGCCGGCATTCGGCTATCGGAGGCTGCCTGATTTATTTCCCCTATCGCAACTGTCCTGCATATTATACCCATGCACAACGCAGATTACATTCGTAACGAACTGCACTGGTGGTATCCGCCCTTTTGCCCAGAAAATCGTACTATTGTTAAGTTAAGGCAGACTGCAATGATGTTTCCGGCCGGCAGGTTTACTTCGTTTTTCAGGATGGGGCAGATCGTCTGGTTTTTCCGCTAAACAATAATTTATGAAACGGATAGCTGCTATTTTGCTCTTACTTACAGTGGCAACCTACGCTGATGCACAAGTTATGGACACGGTGCGTATAGTGCGAAAGGCCAGAAAGTTTAAACCCGGTGAACATATACTGGTGATGTTTGAGGTTTTAGACACGGTGGATCCGGTCGGCAAGAAAATCACTATGAGCCGCTCCTATTATTTCGACAAACAGCGCCGAACGATCAGTTCGGTCCGGGAGTATACTAATCCCAGAAAACCAGAGAAAGGGGCACAGGTAGTTTATTCCTTTGCCGAAAACAAATTGACAGCCGTAACGGTTATTCCGCCCCGATCCACTTGCAGGAATTGCGCGACTCAATACTATTATTCGGATGACTCCCTCTTATCAAAGAACGAGAATCACTACACCAACTCCGACCCGACAATGTTCATAAAACAGGCGCATTACTTCCAGTCGAAGTTGCCGCACGATTTGCCCTGGGGATTTTTTGAAGACGAGGTGCTCATAAATGGTAAAATGAAGAAGGTAAAGAGATCGTATTAGCATGCGCGGTGTTTTTAACACGCCCTCGAACGGCTCATTGTTGTTGTCTGTCCACTGTGTAATTCAGTTCCGTTACACCGGAAGAAAATTGCCGTGTGGTCAACAGTTGAAGTTTTATTTTGTCTTTGATGTCAACGAACAAAGGAATGCCACGCCCCAGAATAATCGGATTCACAAATAACCAGTAGCCGTCGATCAGGTTGCGTTGAATAAGTGAATGTGTAGCCGTCGGGCTGCCAAAAAGCAATATCTCTGTACTGCCGCCATTTTGGGACTGTTTTATTTCATTTATTGTGTCCGAAATATTATCGCTGATAATTTTTGTTTGAGGCGAGCGCGGGTCTTTGATTGTTTTCGACAAAACAAGTTTTTGAACTTTGTTATACCAGTTTGAATGTTCAATGTCGTGCTTGCTCGCCGTGGGCGCGTCTCCTGCATTGGGCCAGTAATTTTCCATCATCTGATAGGTTACGCGTCCATATAATGCAGTGTCGGTGCGGCTTATCCGCTTACCCACATGATCAAAAATCTCTTCATCAACTTTAATCCAGTTCATCTCCCCGTTCGGTCCTGCTACAAAACCGTCAAGCGATATGTGCATAAATGAAATTATTTTTCTCATATGGTTCTTTAATTATTGTTGTCTTTAGTTTGTTCATATTACAATGAGCGGTACGGCCTTCTTCAAACATCCTTTTTTCCAAATGTAAGAAGCCGTCCTGGCAAACGGATCATCCCGCATTCTGCTGTCGGCAGCGTATTTACGAGGCGGGCCTTGAAAGTAATTAGTATTTTGAAAGCGGGAAATTAAATGTATTAGATATTCGGGCTCGGAATTAAAATGCCGGATGATGAAGACTGGCTGGAATGAATAGCGGGTTACAAATACAGTGGCGAATGAAAAGAGATAAACTTCGGGATTTTAGTGTTTGTACTCGTAAACCTCTTTATCTATGATGAACCCTCATGCCTTCTTTATGCGTTCATTTCTTTTCTTTTGAGCTATTTTTATGTTCAGTTTCCCGAATGGTCTCCCTAAAGGATATTGCACAAAAATTAGGCATTTCCCCCACTACCGTTTCCTTGGTTCTCAATGGAAAGGAAAAAACGGTACGCATCAGCGACCGTCTCGCCAGGCGCATCCGCGCGGTGGCAAAACAGGCAGGTTATCGCCCCAACCAGGTAGCAGTGAGTCTGCGCACAGGTAAATCAAAAATCATCGGCTTGCTGGTGGATACGATTTCGGGCAGCTTGTTTGCGACGATGGCGGCGGTCATTGAAGAAGAAATGGAAAAAGAAGGTTACCGGATCATTTATTGCAGTACAGGTAACGAAGTGGGCAAGGGCAAAGACCTTCTCCAGATCCTGAACCAGCATCACGTTGATGGCTACCTGATCATTCCTACCGAGGATATGCAAAGCGAGATCGACGCTTTGCTCGAACAAAAAAAACCTTTGGTGCTAATCGACAGCTATTTTCCGAATACCAAAGCCCCCTATGTATTGGTTGATAATTACGGGGGCGTACGCCAGGGTGTGCGGCATTTGATAGACAAGGGGTATCGCAAGATCGGTTTTATCACCAATGATCTTGCATTGATCCACATGCAAAAGCGGCAGCAGGCCTTCATCGATATGCTGAAACCATACGGAGGAAAAGGACAGAAATTGATATTGAATACATCTTTTCACGACAGCAAAATACAGTTGCAGCGAAAGATCAGCCGCTTTCTGCAAAAAGAAAAACCGGAAGCCGTGTTCTTTTCCACCAACTACCTGGGTATCGAGGGCCTTGCGGCTATAAAGGCGCTGGGATGGCAAATACCCGGGGATATTGCCGTTGTGTGTTTTGACGATCATGAACTATTCGCGCTTCATTCGCCTCCCATCACGGTCGTGCGCCAGCCCGCGGAACAGATGGCCCGCTCTGCCGTTCGCCTGTTGGTGGACCAGATAAAAAGGCAAAGGCACAAGGCCAGGCGTCAAATAGAGTTACCCGCCCAAATGATCAAGCGGGCCAGCCTATAATTTTTTTTCAATTGCTGTCAATTTCTGTAAATTAGTCTTGTACCTATTTGGAGGATGCTGCTAAATAGGTTTTTTATGGCACCATTGCTAAAACGATTTAGCTTACAATTAAACCAACTTGCAATGAAAAGAAAATTTACTGCTCTGTGGCTGGCAGCGAGCCTGACTTGCTTCCTTTTGGTTTCCTTCCAAAACGCCTGGGCACAGGGCCGCACCATTTCCGGAAAAGTTACCGACGCCCGTACCCGTGAAGGATTGTCCGGGGTATCTGTGCAGGTGAAAGGGACCACCCAGGGCGTGGTCACCAACGAACAGGGAGACTATTCGCTGACCGTCCCCCCTTCCGCTTCCGTGCTGATCTTTACAGCCAGCGGTTTTGGACCCCAGGAAATCCGGATTTCCGATCGAAGCAGCGTTAATGTAGAACTTTCCGCTTCCGTGACCTCCATGGACGAGGTTGTAGTGATCGGCTACGGTACGGCACGAAAAAGAGACCTTACTGGTTCTGTTGGTCTCGTGCGCGGCACTCAGCTCGCCGAACGGCCCCAAGCTTCTCTCAATCAGGAACTGGCCGGACGCATCGCCGGCGTGCAGGTAAACACCAATTCGGGAAGACCCGGCGGACAAACCAATATCCGCATTCGCGGGTTCAGCTCGATCAATACCACCAACAACCCCTTGTATGTGGTGGATGGCGTGATCCTGCCTGTGGGTACACAAACCCAAAACAGCAATGCCATCGATTATATCAATCCCAATGATATTGCTTCGGTGGAAGTGCTTAAAGATGCTTCCGCAACTGCCATCTACGGCGCACGTGGCGCAAACGGCGTCATCCTGATCACTACGAAGCGCGGTACACCCGGAGGAGGAAGGATCACTTATGATGGTGATTTCTTCACTACAACCATTGGACCGCACCGTGTGAAAATGCTCAATGCGCAGGAATACATCGCAATTGAAAATCTCGCGTACGACAACATCAAGGTATATGATCCTGCAGGATGGGCCGCGGGCAATTACGCTTCACTGCAAGATCCAAGGCTCAAAAGAAAGAATCTGCCCCTGTTGTTCGATGCAAATGGAAATCCTCTCTATAATACAGATTGGCTAAAGGAGTCTACGCAAAGCAAGCTGTCGCAGAACCACCAGTTGGGACTTACCGGAGGCAATGCCGACGCCACCTATGGCATTTTCCTCGGTTACCGCGATGAAAACGGACTCCTGCTGAATTCTTACCTCAGGCGCTATTCCGGCCGTTTTACGATGGATACAAAGATCAAAGAGTGGTTGCGCGCAGGAGGAAGTTTAAGCTACAATAACCAGGAAGAAAATCTTGTAGACATCGGAACCGGTGGATTGAACTCCGTTCGCATGATCACCGAGGGGCTACCCTTCCTGCCAGTGAAATACCCCGATGGCAGCTGGGCGGAAAACTACCAATATCCCGGTGCCGAAGGCGGCTCCAACGCCGTGCATATCCTCAACGACCGGAAGTATATCGTCAATACCCAGACGCTGTTAGGAAATGTTTACCTGACTTTCTTTCTGGCGAAGAACCTCGAGTTCCGCTCCCAGTTCGGCACGAGCATCGTAACCCGTGGGGTCAACCAATACAACGGACGCACACTCGACCAGATCTCGCGTTCGCAGAACGGGACCGCCAATGTTTCGAACGGAAGGGAATCGTACTGGTCTTCGGAAAATTATTTAACCTATAACAGGAATATCGGGAACAAGCACTCGTTTACGGGTCTGCTGGGACTTTCCTGGCAGGAAACCAATATTTTCAACATCGGTGCCGCATCCCAGAATTTTTCAACCGATTTTTTTCAGTACAACAACATCGGAGCAGGCAGCCAGCAAAACCCCGGCAGCTCAGGAGCAGCACGCTTTGCGTTTAATTCCTATTTCGGAAGGATCAATTATTCCTATCTGAACAAATACCTGCTCACGGTAACCGGCCGCGCTGATGGCGCTTCCAAATTCGGAGAGAACCATAAATATGCTTTCTTCCCCTCTGCTGCAGTAGCATGGAGGGCGTCGGAAGAAAAGTTCTTAAGAGATAGCCGCGTGATCTCTAACCTGAAGGTGCGGGCAAGCTACGGTCAAACCGGCAACTCCGAGATCAATACATATTCATCATTAGCCTTGCTGAGTTCCGGATATGCAGCGATTATCAACAATACCAGGGTCACCGGCGTAGGTACCAACCGTCTGGCCAATCCAAACCTGCAGTGGGAAAAAACAGCCCAGTCTGATGTAGGCGTCGAATTGGGCGTGCTGAAAAATCACCTCACACTGGAAGCGGATGCGTATTACCGTAAGACGACCAATATGTTGCTCAACGCGCCGGTTCCTACCTCCAGCGGGTTTTCGAGCATCACCGAGAATATTGGCAGCATGGAAAACAAAGGACTTGAGTTCACCCTTTCTGCCAACATTGTGAGTGGAAAGCTTTTTTCCTGGAACAGCTCCTTTAATATTTCAATGAACAAAAACAAGGTGCTTTCGCTGGCGACACCCGCGCCGATATTCGGAGGCAACCCCAACTTCCTGTCGAATACCGGGATCATTAAAGTAGGAGAACCAGTGGGATCCTTCTGGGGCCTGGTGCGATTGGGTGTGTGGACACAAGCCGAGGCAGCCGAAGCAGCCAAGTACGCTTCTTACCGCGGTGGAAAACCGATTCTTCCTGGCGATATCAAATACCTTGATGTCAATCACGACTACCAGATCAACGACGCCGACCGCGTCATCATTGGTCACGGCAGTCCGAAAGGCTGGGGCGGATTTTTGAACAATTTCCGTTACGGGAACTTCGAGCTCACCGTGGAAATACAGTACTCGTACGGCAATGATGTGCTGAACCAGATGCACCACTCCGGCGAAGACCGTGTTAGCATTGCCAACAGTTTCCGCACGGTACTCAATGCCTATGACCCTGTAAAGGGTACGGGTGACCCCATGATCGCTGCCATAAGAGATACCCGCGCTGGTTATGTGACCAACGTGGATAGCCATTGGGTAGAAGACGGTTCGTTCATCCGCGGAAAGAATATTTTGCTTGGTTATAATTTCCCTCATGGGCTGGTGCAAAGGCTGCATGCAAACCGGCTGCGTGTTTATGCGTCCGTGCAAAACTTCTTTTTGCTGACCAAATACAGCGGGAACGATCCCGAAGTAACCACTTATGGCAATGCGTTCGCCCAGGGCCAAACCTTTTTTGATTATCCGAAGCCCACTTTTTATATGGTGGGTGTAAACCTGGGTTTGTAATTCCATCAAGCTAAAAATTGTTTATGAAACCATTTACTTATTCCATATACACCGTTTTTCTTCTGCTCTTATTTGGCGGATCACAAACCAGCTGCAAGAAATTCCTTCATGAGAAGGACCCTTCGAATCTGTCGCCCCAAAGCTATTTTACGCTTCCGGAGCACGCAGAGGCGGGCATTGCGGCAGCATTTTCCACCACCCGTTTTATTGGCGGCGGCGCCGGCATCTTCGCCAACAATTTCGAAATGCTTGACGCCGTTACAGGCACTACGAAAACCGAAACCGGGCAGAACACAGACCTCAACAACCTTCTGGGTCTCGCTTACAATGGAGATAACGTTTTTGTCACCAACTGGTGGAATGGTTTGTACAGTGTGATTGCCCAAACCAACCTGGTGCTGCAACAGGTGCCCAATATTAATCCGATGGATGCGGCACAGAAAAAAAAGATCCTGGGAGAAGCACAGTTCCTGCGCGGCTGGGCCTATTTTTATCTGGTGCGCCTCTTTGGCGACGTGCCCCTTATCACATCACCTGTTGATGCCTCTTCTCCTAATTTCTTGCCCACCCGCACGCCCGCAGAGCAGGTGTACACACAAATTGTTGATGACCTTACCGGTGCTGAAGGTGCTGGTCTTCCCTGGGCAGAAACAACCGGACGGATCTCGCTCGGTGCGGTGAAGTCCCTGCTGGCTGAAGTGTACCT
>DATMHB010000185.1:0-2271 GCA_035555175.1 Flavisolibacter sp.
CATGGGCGCTCAGGAGTGGAATGATCATGACCGCAGTAATAAGCTTCTGGCACCCGATATTGCGCGCGACTATCTTGAAAGCTGTCCGCAAAATGCCATTCTCTTCACCTTTGGCGACAACGATACTTATCCTTTATGGTATGCACAGGAAGTGGAAGGCGTGCGCCCCGACATCCGCATCATCAATACAAGCTTATTGGGCATCGACTGGTATGTAAACCAGTTGCGTTACAAAGTGAATGAAAGTGCACCGATCGACGTGATCTGGTCCGCTGATCAGGTTCGCGGTCTTCAGTACATCCGCAACTCGGGTTCTACCGCAAACGATAGCCAACCCCTCTATGAGTTCATGAAGAACAAGGTAGGACCGATGTTGAATGCGGAAACCAAATCAGATCTCAGGATAGCCTTCCCTGCGCATCTAACCGTGCCCGTTGACCAGGCCTTTGTAAGAAGTTCCGGATTGGTAAATCCAACGGATACGATCCTGCCCGAGGTTACGCTCGATATCTCACCGAATAAAAGTTACTTCTCTTTAGATCAGCTAACGATGATGAATGTGCTGGCGTCTACCAACTGGAGAAGGCCGATCTGCTTTACGTCGCCTTATGGCGAAACGGGCTTCGGGCCTTATTTGAAGCAGGTTGGGCTTGTGTTCCAGCTTGTACCGACAAGGGTTGAAGGTCGCAGGGAAGTTGATGTATCAAAGACCTATGGACTTCTTATGGATAAGTTCCGTTCGGGCAATGCCAATGTAAACGGCGTTTATTTCGACGAGGAGAACAGAAGACAATTATTGTCGATACGCCAGACCTATGCTTTGACGGCCAGCACGCTTGTTGATCAGGGAAAGAAGGCTGAGGCATTGAACGTATTGAACAAATCGGAGAGCCTCATCAAGCCCGAGTCGCTTCCCTACGCGATGGTGAGCAGCAGGGGGAACTTCCATAATCAGATCTCGATGCTTTACCTTGAAGCCGCCTATAAGGCAGGCGACAAGGCCCTTTCGGATAAATTGAAAACGGCGCTGCGCAAGGACCTGAAAGACCAGAAGAATTATTACGACTACCTCAAGAATAACAGGGAAGAATTCTATGGCAGCTTTGCAAGTGATGAGGAAGATTGTGACCGGTTCCTACAGATCCTGGACCAATGGGAAAAAATCTATAACGGACCAGTCCCGGCCACGATAGTGCCTGAGATTCCGGGCCATCGAAGGGACACACTCGACAGTGCGCGCAATAAATAAATCCAACCCCGGCAATAGGCCGGGGTTTCTGTTTAACATTGTTTGCTGAACAAACAATGTATAAATATTGTAGATTGTAGTGAGTATGAAAGGCTTTAATTTTTCGAGGTTTGATCCGGACCAGGGTGGGAAGTCGCAATTCGACCAGCTTCTGGATCTGTTTATGCAGGTTCTAACCTATACCAGCGGAGATGTGGGCGAAGCATTGCAATGGCTGAACCAACTGGATCGTGAGTACCGCCTTACGAATGAGGAATATGGCATGGGCGACTTCATTGATGAACTGAAAGAAAAAGGTTATATCACCGACAGCGAGGACCGCACAGAGATCAAGATCACACCAAAGACAGAGCAGGGCATCCGCAAAAAATCACTGGAAGAGATCTTCGGTAAATTGAAAAAAACAAAGAGCGGGGATCATCAAACCTTCAAGCCCGGCCAGGGCGACGAGATCAGTCCGGACAGCCGTCCTTTCCAGTTTGGCGATATGCTGGAGCAAATCGATTTTACAGAGTCAATTCGCAATGCGCAGATCAATCACGGTCTCGACTCCTTCACGATGCAGGAAGACGATCTGCAGATCCGTGAAACTGATTTCAAATCGCAAACATCAACTGTATTGATGATCGACATCTCGCACTCGATGATCTTATACGGTGAGGACAGGATCACGCCCGCAAAAAAGGTAGCGATGGCCCTGAGTGAGCTGATCACGACCAAGTACCCGAAAGATACTTTGGATATCGTTGTATTCGGTAACGATGCATGGCCGGTCGAGATCCGCGATCTCCCCTATTTGCAGGTGGGACCCTATCACACCAACACGGTGGCAGGTCTGGAGCTCGCACTCGATATTTTGCGCAGGAGAAAAAATCCAAACAAGCAGATCTTCATGATCACAGACGGTAAGCCCACCTGCCTGAAGATCGGTAAGCGATATTATAAGAACAGCTTTGGATTGGACAGGAAAGTCACCAGCCGGTGTCTGAACCTTGCGGCGCAGTGCAAGAAATTAAAGATTC
>DATMHB010000186.1:0-4686 GCA_035555175.1 Flavisolibacter sp.
GGTTACTTCGACCCTTCAAGGGTTGCAAAGGAGACACGGGGCGAACATCAAAGAATGATGCTTCCGCTCTCCGCTCTCTCTCTCGCACTCTTTTTTTCCGCCTTTTGTTTCAAGACAAAAGGTTGGAAAAAGAAACTTCGAATCCTTTAAGAAAACTCCGCAAAAGAAAAGAGTGCGCGGGTCCCGCCCGGCGGGAGACCCACGCACAAAGTTGTACGGATGGGTTAAGGCAGAGACGCGCACACGAAGTTAGAACGATTGAATGTCCCCATTCCCTCATTAGCGCGAAACACGAAGCTCCACATCACATCGTCCACCGCTAAAAAAAAGAAGGGCTCAAGGTAGAAACCTTAGCCCGTTTATAATCCGTACCCTATGAAAACTGCCTTCAAGATAAGCCTACTCAAACAAATTCCAATTTTTATTTTGTCACGTGCTGAACAAAAAAGAACAGTTTGGAGTTTTTCCAAATCATGCATCAGATAAAGGCCATACGCGAGCTATGTATCACTGCATATTTGCCCGTTGAAGAACTCATTTGAGCAGGCGCCAACAAAGTCATTTGCGATAAGAATTCAGTTTGTTTTGACAACATTCAACGATCACCTGACAAGTGAAAGTTTATACCATTTAACGATCATGGCCGGTCTTTATCCGGCTATCAAGGTGGTTGCGTTCCGACAGATACGTAGATTTCCTAATGAGATCGGGTTCTTTTACTCGGGATTTTATAAACAAGAGATTTATTTTGCGCCCTTCAAATCCAATTGTATGATCGCCGCGGCCCATCTTTCTGTTGCTTGCGTGAGAAAAACTCCAGTGTATAATTTTGTCAAAAAGGACAACTGCTGGTTCGTTGTTTCCGGTTCCGCTAACAAGCTAAGCGAACTGCCCGAAGGGGCGAGGGCAGTACTCAATTCGGTTGCCGGTGGAAGAAATGCCATCCGCCTGAAAATGGATACCGAATACTTTGAGGGGGCCGACAGTCTTACACTGCTGGAGCTTTGCGATGGTCCACGCGGGGGAGCGTATTACATGATGCAGACCTGCAACGGTAAGAACCTCTTCAGAAAAATGTGGGTTTGCGACCTTACTCTTTTTGTATTCGGCGACATGCCCGAATCCATTTACCTCCGCAAGCTGCCCGAAGAAGCTAGCGCGTCTGATCCGGTCATCCAAATGGATCTCCTCATGCAGGGCGCCTGATCCGGCCCGGTCGTGCGGGTTCGTCCCACAATAGTGCTTTATGTCATTACACCCCTTGCGTGCGGAAGCCGGCCAAACCATAAAACTGGCAGTGCCTATCGTCATTGGCGAACTCGCCCAGATGTCCCTGCACATCATTGATTCGGCCATGGTTGGCGGTATTAGTTATAAGCAGCTGGCAGCAGCTGCCCTGGTGATCAATGCCATGAATATTCCCTTTGTTTTGGGTATCGGCATGACCATCTCGGTTTCGCAAATGGTTTCGATGGCACATGGGCGCAAAAGTGATGAAGCGGTCAGCCATTACCTGTTCAACGGATTTTTTCTTTGCGGTCTAACTGCCATTGTTATTTCAGTTTTTCTCATGGCCGGGAAGACGCTACTTTTTCATCTGGGTCAGGATCCTGAAGTGGTGAGGCTTGCATTGCCCTTCATGGAATTGATGGGATGGTCCATCATTCCGATGCTCCTTTTTATGACCCTGAAACAATTTGCCGATGGCCTGCAGTTTACAAGGACCGCCATGGCACTTTCACTGGTGGCATTGCCTGTAAATTTTTTGCTGAACTGGCTGCTCGTTTATGGTAACCTTGGGTTTCCGCGGTTGGAATTAATAGGATCAGGGTGGGCCACGCTGATCACAAGGACAATTATTTTTATTTCCCTCGCGATCGTGATACTGAGACACAGGAATTTTCAGCCTTTCGTGAAATTGAGAACCACGCAATGGAAGCTCAAAGGCAGGACGCTGAAAGAATTGCTGCAGATCGGCATACCAAGCAGCCTTCAGGTTGGAATGGAGGCCGGCGCTTTTGCCGTTTCGGGGATCATGATCGGAACCATTGGTGCCGTGGCGCAGGCCGCACACCAGATCGCTTTGAGTTGTGCGGCCTTTACTTTCATGGTATCAATGGGCCTTGGACAAGCAGGTTCCATAAGAGTGAGCAACGCCTTTGGACAAGGTGATCGTTCCAGGATCTCCATCATTGGCAGGAGCACGCTGATCGTTGCCATTGCGTACGGGATCTTTTGCGCTCTGGCATTTGCCCTTTTGAAGGACTGGCTGCCATTCGTATTCAATAAAAATGCTGAAGTAGTGGGGCTGGCGTCTACACTCATCTTGTTCGCCGCCGTATTCCAGATCTCCGATGCAAGCCAGGCGATCGGGGCAGGACTGCTCAGGGGCATTAAAGACGTTAAAAAACCAACATGGCTCATCGCCATCGCGTATTGGGTAATCGGTCTGCCTTCCGGTTATTTGTTCGGATTTGTATTTGAAATGGGCGCATCAGGCATCTGGCTCGGATTCATACTGGGTCTTAGCTTTGCCGCTCTGTTCCTGATCATAAGGTTCCTGAGGATGACCGGCAGATCGCCGAAGCTTTATGCGGCTCCCATAAAATAACTAGGTGAGGGTTTCATTTGTTCCGCCCATCTGCTCGCCCAACTGGCGGTCGAGGTCTTCCGTGTACCAATCCGATTTTCTCGACGTACTCTTGTCTTGCTTTGTTTCTCCCGTATAATTGCGCGGATCGTTGATCTTTTCTTCTTTATCCAGTTGAGGATCCTGCTGTTCTTCTTTTTTCTTTTTACTACTTTCCATAAAAGGATTTATGTACCGCAAAGGTATTCAGGTTCCAAGCGATTTAAATCGTTTCGCCCGACAAAAGCGCGTTCAAGCCTGGCTTGCTCTTCTCAGGAATAAGCATCGTTGATCAAAAAGCCGCAATGGCGACACTGGCCCGGCACAATCTTATTGGCGAAGGCGAGCTATGCGCGCAAATGCCAGCCGCAGCTGTGCTTTTATTTAGAAAAATATTGATCCGGCAAATTCACGCAAAGCTGAATTCCATCTGTTGCAGCCGCGGGGCATAGGCCGCCTGTGGTTGTTCCATCCGGAGCTGGTGGATCTGGTAAACCGCAGTCTCTTCAAATCTTGAAGCAACGATGGTCTTTACGCTGCCTGCATGATGTTTGAATAATTCACCCACGAGCTTTGGACAATTATTATTTTTTGAAAGGTGGGAAAGGATCAAATGCGTCATGAAGCCGGCCCTGTGCGAAAGGAACAGCTCGAGCGCCTGTTTATTTGAAAGGTGTCCGTTGCCTCCTCTTATGCGGTTTTTGAGTTGATATGGGTAGCCGCCATGCTCCAGCATTTGTTCATCATAATTGGATTCGAGAAAGGCCGCATGACACTGCCTGAAATTGCGCACTACGTGCTCGCATGGCCGGCCAATATCCGTAAAGACGCCCACTTTGATATGACCATGTTCGACAACAAAACTGAAAGGATCTGCTGCATCATGAAGCTTTGGGAAACCCGTTACCAAAAGGCCTCCAATGGAAACTGGAACGTATGAATTGAAGGAGCGGATTAATTCTTTCTCGAGATAGAGTCTTCCAAATCTCAAGGTAGCAGGCGTGATATAAACCGGTAGTCTGTATTTTTTTGAAAGGACAGGAATACCCTTAATATGATCGGAATGTTCATGCGAAACAAAGATGGCCCTGATCTTTTCCATTGAAAGGCCAAGTCTTTTCATGCGTTTTTCTATTTCCCTGCACGAGATGCCAGCATCCACAAGAACGGCTTCTCTTTCATTGCCCACATAATAGCAGTTGCCGTTACTCCCCGAATTCAGTGACGTAATAAATAAGGACATTCGGGGCAAAGAAACCTTATTTTCCTGAAAAAACCGGGCGGAATTAAGCCCACCAAGAAAAGATTTTGAATTTGCCCGGTGTGAAAAATAACGAGCGCGCGGAAAATTGCAGAGGCACCTTATTTTTATGTCGAACAAATCAATTCGCATGCACGCGCGCCTAATGAGGAGGCCAGTATTTATTGTCATCATCATTTCTATAATGTCCTCTGTTTCCTGTCACCGGGCCATCTCTCGTAGTTCGGCCCCTGTAAAGGATTCCATAAGCATCGGCGGGTATTATTTTGATGGATGGACAGGCAAAACGTTTCATGTATCGCCCAAACTGCGCGATAGCTTTCCTGACCGTAAGCCAGTGTGGGGATGGGTAACCAGCACGCCGGAAATCGTGAAAGAACAGATCGATCTGGCGGCTGATGCAGGCCTCTCTTTTTTTAGTTTCTGCTGGTATTATGCAAAAGGTGAAACGGAGAATCTAGAGGATGATATTATGAACCATGCCTTGAGTCTTTACCTGAAGTCGCCCAATAAGAACCGCCTGCGATTTTCTCTCCTTGTCGCCAATCACGAAGGTTATATCATCGGCCCCCGCGAATGGCCGGTGGTATGCCGCGCATGGATCCGTTTATTTCAGGAGCCTTCCTGTTTAAGAATAAATGGCAAGCCTTTTATCACCTTCTTTAGTCTGTCAACCTTGCAAAAGAGTTTTGGCACCGATGATGCACTTCGCAGCGCCCTCGATGAATTGAGGACGCAGGCAGAACAGGCCGGTCTCAACGGCGTTACCATCGCCGTTGCGCTTGGGCCCGACAAG
>DATMHB010000187.1:0-3354 GCA_035555175.1 Flavisolibacter sp.
ATTGCATACAACGTGTTGCCGCAGGTGGCAATCTCCACATTGTATTGAACAGGCGTAAATGAAGTTGTAGCCGAGGTCCAGGTAGCCGACGTTACGGTTGCAGGTGTATTCGTATACCTGTATCCTGCCGACGCGGAAGCAGTATTGAAATAACCACAAACAATGTGCATTCTCCCTGTACTGCTGATCTTCATTTCACTGATCCTCGTGGCAAGCCCCGTAGGTGTAATATTGGTCCAGGTAAGTCCTCCGTCAGTGGAGCGCTGCAAGCCCGACCCGCTGCTGACCGTTGCCGCATATACGTTACCGGCAGCATCGCATGCCAGTTTTGAAACGTTCCAAAAATTCGTGGTCGAAGGAAGGAGGTTCCAGGTCACGCCATGGTCTGTGCTCTTCCAGATACCACCGCCTCGCACCGCATCCGCGTTGAATGATTTTTCACCTGTGCCGAAATACATGATGTTTGTATTGGTAGGGTCCTGACAAATACTGGATACCGCAAGATTGCCGAGGAAATCATTTACAGGCGTCCAGGTTGCAGGGGAAACGGTGACGTCATTTGTTTTCCAGATACCGCCGTCCACACCGCCAACCCAAACAGTTTTGTTGGTAGCATCTGCAAGGTCGACCAGGATGGCCCTGATGCGGCCACTGGTAATGGCGGTACTACCGGGACCGCGTGAGTTACCGTTTGAAGGACCGGTAACGTCCGAATTTGGCCCGCGCTCGGTCCACGTCAATGCATTTGTCCTCAAGGCTTTACTCTTCCTCAAAGCTCTTCTTTCCTTTACCATATTTTCGGAAGCAGCCACCAGCTTGTACTGGGGGATAAAGCCTAAGCGAATATCTTTCGTATTATTAAAATCCTGTTGTTGGGAAAGCAATATACCATCCTGTTCTTCCGCCTCGTCCTCCTCTTCCAGAAGGGGCTTTACAGTATTGGTTTGGATGGCGGGAACTGTGTGCCGTGAAAGTTGATAGAAAAGAATAATACCTGTGCATGCAAGCAGGGAAAAAGCAATGGTCTTTCTCATTGAATCTGGATTTGGCTTTCAATTGGGATCGTAAGATAATAAAATCTTGAAATTTCCTAGGGTCTGATAAAGAAAAACAATTAAGTATAAAAGGGGGGGAAGTCAATCATCGGGTCGATTTTCCGGATGGATCAAAGGCTGCTAAGGGTGAACATGATATTTAATAAACGAACGGCTTCAAATGGCCAAACAAGGGCAAGGATTGAGCTGGTATACGCCAAAGCTTCGACCGACAAGGTCGGACTGGGTGAAGGCTTCGCCGGACAAGGCGGAGAGTAAGGCAGAGGGCGGGAAACAGAGCGAGGGATATGATACTTAGCTCACTGCTTTAGGTAGTTTGGCTTTTACTTTTTTATGTCCTGCACATACGGGCCTTTGCGAACGTTGCGGCTTGCGCGAACCAGAGCGAGAGCGTTAGTGCGGTGCTATCTCCCCGCGTGGCGGGATCACCTTTCATCGCGTCTTTTGGGGTCGTTGAGCCCGCTGCAAAACAAAAAACCCCAACGCAACCGTCGGGGCTTGCACTCATATATATTTCTTACCACTTGTCAACTTCTTCCGAAGAAGATGAAGGAGTGTTGTTCGTTTCCGCTGCAACTGTATTTACAACCGGCGCCTCTACTTCTGCTGTTACTTCTTCGCCATCAACATCAACTTCGTCGTGGTTGTACGCATCAAAATCAAAGTCGGGCATCAACTGCGTTTTTACATGGTCAACCGCTTCAGTAAGGGCTTTGATAAATTTGTTGAAGTCTTCTTTGTACAAAAAAATCTTGTGCCTGTCGTATCCATTATCATTAAACCTTTTCCGGCTCTCGGTAATGGTAAGATAATAATCATTTCCACGGGTCGCCCTTACATCAAAAAAATAGGTTCTGCGCTTTCCTGCACGGATCCTTTTGCTGTAAATGCTTTCCATTTTCTTGTCATTGTTGTCGTACGCCACGGTTGTAGATTTTTACAGTTAAAAAAAGTTTTGGTTTTTGAATGCTTACAAATATAATTATGTTTTTTCAACAGCCAAATTTGATCCGTTATTCCCATCCACTTCTTCTTTTTGTTGCAGCAGGTACATGTTAAAATACACGCCCCGCCTGTCCAGCAGCTCCTGGTGACGGCCCTCTTCAACGATCTCCCCATCCTCCAGAACGACGATTTTATCGAAGTCGGGAAGATTGAAGATCCGGTGCGTTATCAGAATGGAAGTCTTCCGGTCAAGGTAAGTTTTCAGGTTGCCGATGATCTCCTTTTCCGTCTTTGCATCCACGGCACTCAGGCAATCATCAAGAATCAATATGGGCGCATCTTTCATCAGGGCCCGGGCAATCGAGATCCTTTGTTTTTGTCCGCCGCTCAACATCACTCCTCTTTCCCCGATCTCGGTCTGGTACCCTTTAGGAAAATTCTCTATGTCTCTATGAATTACCGCATGCCTCGCCGCAGTTTTTACCTTCTCGCTATCGACCTTGCGCACGTCAAATGCAATGTTATGCTCGATGGTATCGCTGAACAAAAACCCATCCTGCGGCACATAGCTGATCTGCTTTCTCAGGGTTTCAAGGTCAAGTTCTTTTATGTCAACACCATCGAACATTACCCTGCCCTGGGTGGCATCGAACATGCGCATTAGCAATTGGGCAAGCGTTGTTTTTCCACTTCCCGTTCTGCCTACAATGGCGATCTGCTGGCCGGGCTGTATGTGGAGATTGAACTGCTTAAGAGCCTGCACGCCGGTATGACCATAGATAAAATCCACGTGTTCGATAGCAATATCTCCGGAAAGGTTGGGCTTTTTCGGGTTCGGAGCATTTTTAATCGCAGGTTTGGTTTCTAAAAACTCGTTCAGTCTTTTTTGCGACGCCGAGGCCCGCTGGATCATACTGGCAGTCCACCCGATGGCACTTACCGGAAAGGTGAGCATATTGATATAAATGACAAATTCGACGATGGTTGCAATGCTCATGTCGCGGTGTCCATTTATATAATATAGGCCGCCGATCATGATGGTCAGCAAAGTACTGAGACCGATGAGGAGTGTCATTGAGGGAAAATAAAGCGCTTCCACCTTTGCCAGTGTACTCGCCTGCTGCCTGTAGGTTTCACTCTTTTTCTCAAAATGATCGTAGATAGGTTTTTCCTGCACAAAGGATTTGATGACGCGGATCCCCGAGTATGCCTGCTGCGCATTTGTCATCAGGTCGCCAAGTGCCGCCTGCAATGCTTCGCTTTTCTTATGAATGACCGTGTTGACCAGATAAATTGTGAGGGCAAGTATTGGCAGCGGCGCCAGCACATAAACTGTGAGCTCTTCATTGCGACG
>DATMHB010000188.1:0-3860 GCA_035555175.1 Flavisolibacter sp.
GTGGTTAATGAGCAGGCGGCGTTTTGTTGAGTGAGTTGCGGGCGGTGGATGGGCCGGGTGTGTGAGGAAATGCGCGTTATTACAAGGGAACATTCTTTCCATTCTGCAAGAAATTTCACATGGAAATGCCATCTAAGCTAACTAATTTGCCCGCGGGGGGGCCCCCAATATCATCCTAATCAAAAAAAATCGCGCGGTAATTCTCCTTTTTTTTCTTCGCAATTACCATAGAACCCTCAAGGCATCTCTCCCTCTTTGCACTTGTTACTCCATCTCCCCACGCCTTTACATCACATGCTTGCGCTCCTGCCAAACTTCGCATCCTTCGCCCTCACCCATTAGCTGCCTTCTTTCAGCTTTCATCCTTATATTACTCCCAATTAATTCCCAAGCTTGACAGTTTATTTTATCTCCGGCCTCGGGGCCGACAGCCGTATCTTTTCAAAACTCCGTTTACCCGCTTCCACTAAGGTCAAATATATAGAATGGATCGAGCCGGTAAAGCACGAACCGCTACGGGATTATTGCCAAAGACTGGCCCGTCAAATTGATAAGGAGCGATTCATTCTGGTTGGATTATCCTTCGGAGGAATTGCAGCGATCGAAATTGCAAAGCTCATTGCTGCGGAACAGGTGATCCTGCTTTCCAGTATCGCCACCAGCAATGAATTGCCATTGCGCTTCAGGTTCGCCCGCCTCTTAAGATTGCATAAACTTGTACCTGCAAGGATAATGAAGCGCACAACGCTTCTGATCTATTGGTTCTTCAATGCACGAACAAAAAAAGAACAAGCCCTGCTTCGCGATTACGTCAGGTCGGTCTCGAACAATTTTCTAGAGTGGTCCATCAACGCTGTATTGAACTGGAAGGATCACGAAAGATTGCCCAATCTTTTTCACATTCATGGTGATTCAGATCGCATCTTCCCATGCAAGAGAACGCACGCCGACATTGTTATCAGCAAAGGCGGCCACCTGATGGTGTACGATCAGCCGGCCCAGATGAGCAAACTCCTTACTGAAAGGATCAATTCAGTGGATAACTGATAGCATAGCCTGTCTTAAATGAAATAGGGCCGCGGCGTTCCGCAATAACCATGATCAGCGCTGTAAGGGCCGCGATCCTTCGCTTCCCGGCTGCCTTGCTGCCTGCGCCGCCGTATGACAGTCGTCGTCGCCCTCACCTAATTCGTCTTCAAGTAGCGTCCCGGTTTCCTGAACTGCCGGTTTATTCGATCTGCGTAAAGGAATTTCAGGCAGGAAGAAAACTACAATGAACGCAACGAGCATAAGACAGGCGGCCACAAGGAAGACACCCTGTATGGCATCGCTGAATGCCACCTTCGATGACGCAATAAAGTGGTTGAACTGGCCGGTTACAAGCGTTCGTGAATACGCGGGAATACTTTGTAACATATCGCGCATATGTTGCTGGTTTTCCCGGTTGAGCACACCCTGGACCAGGCTTGCATCAAGATTTATGTGATTGCTTCCCGAATTGAATTGTTGTAGCCGCGCCACGAAGGGTTCGTTCTGCATGTGCGCCACCTGCGCACTCAACCTGCTGTTCATGATCCCACCCAGCACTGCGGTGCCTACGGTTCCCCCTATACTTCTGAATAATTGTGTGCCGGCCGTTACTTCGCCCAGCCGCTCTTTGCCAAATGCACTTTGAACCGCCAGCGTAAAGATGGGCATCGTAGATCCAAGCCCGAGACCTAGTAATACCATTCGCATAATAAGGCCGCCATTTTTAGTGTGTTCATCAACGGTTGAAAAATAAAAGAGTGCGCCAACGATGACAGCGGTTCCAATCACAGCAAGTGTTTTATATTTTCCTGTTCTCGAAATGATCTGTCCACTAACGCTTGATGCTACAACCAGCGATAACATCATAGGCGTAAGGATCAAGCCTGCATGCGTGGCCGACCCGCCAATCACCCCCTGCGAAAAAATAGGGATGTACATAATGGCTCCGAACATACCCATTGAAGTCAGAAAAAGCACAACAACTGAAACTAAAAAAACGCTGTTCTTAAAGAGGTCCAGTGAAATGATGGGATTTCTCGCCCGGCGCTCTGTGCGGATAAACAGAAATATAGATACGAATGCAAGGATAAGTGAACTTATGATGGGCCACGAAGACCATTGATAAACGCTGCCGCCCCAAACCAGCGAAAGCAACAGCGGAACCAGGGCCGCTACAATAAAGAATGCGCCGAACCAGTCAATGCGCCGGTCTCTTTGATGCGCTGCAATTTTTGGTAAGGCTGCCGCCAATACAATGATCGCAAGGACCCCGAGCGGAATATTGACATAAAATACCCAACGCCACGAAGTATTATCTGTGATCCATCCACCGAGGAGCGGACCTGCAATGCTACTCAGCCCAAATACGCCGCCGATCATGCCCTGATACCTGCCTCTTTCGGCGGGAGGGAACACATCGCCGATGATAGCAAATGAATTCACCATCATGGCGCCGCCACCAATTCCCTGCAAGGCACGGAACAGGATCAGTTCCGACATGTTCTGCGCCATCCCGCACAATACAGAACCGCCGAGGAAAATGCCGATGCCAATAAGATATAGATTCCGTCTTCCGAAGAGGTCGGACAGCTTACCATAAATGGGGACCGTTACTGTTGAGCCCAACATATACGCCGTGAATACCCAGCTGATGTGCTCAAGGCCGTGCAACTCCTGCACGATCGTAGGCATGGCTGTGGACACAATTGTCTGGTCGAGTGAAGAGAGCAGCATAGCAAGGATTACACCGGTCAAAATCATCCATTTTCCTGTCTCGGCCTTCATATCGTCTTTTTAATGCCTGTACAATACAAAAACCATGACAGACATCAGTTGATAAAGAGGAAGAATTAAGTCCAAACAAAGCCAGCCAGGCGCTAAGAAACTCCGTGCGCCTCTTTGCTTTGGTGCTCTGCTCCTTTACGTTTAAAGCGTTATGACGAACTGCTTTTTTGTTTCTTGAGGTTCTCAAGCATGTCGGCGGTCATGCGGCGGAGATCGTATTCAGGCTTCCACGACCAATCGGCCCGCGCTACGGAGTCGTCAATACTTTGAGGCCAGCTATTGGCAATGGCCTGCCGATAATCAGGCTTATAAGAGATGGTGAATTCGGGAATATGACTGCCGATTTCAGCAGCAATCTCCTCCGGCGAAAAGCTCATGGCAGCAATATTATATGATGTGCGTGTTTTAATCCGGTCTTTTGGTGCTTCCATCAATTCAATCGTTGCCCTTATAGCATCAGGCATATACATCATCGGCAGGTAAGTATCCTTTTCGAGGAAGCAGTCATAGTGTTTCACTTCAAGCGCATCGTGAAAGATCTCCACTGCATAATCCGTTGTGCCCCCACCGGGTGCGGATTTATACGAGATGAGGCCAGGATAGCGCAGGCTGCGTACATCAACATCAAATTTGTTGAAGAAATAGTTGCACCAGAACTCGCCTGCATATTTTGAAATACCATAAACGGTGATGGGTTCAATGATGGTTTGCTGCGGGCAATTCTGTCGAGGCGATGTGGGTCCGAATACGGCGATACTGCTTGGCCAGTATACCTTCGATAGCTTTTCTTCCCTGGCAATGTCGAGCACATTCAGCAGTCCCTGCATATTGAGGTGCCATGCAAGATTAGGGTTTTTCTCACCGGTAGCTGAGAGGATCGCCGCCAGAAGATAGATCTGCGTTACACCCTGCCTGATCACCTGCACATGCAGCATTTCCTTATTCATCACATCCAGGCTCACGTACGGACCCGTTCCCTGCAGCAGCTCATTCTGCTCGCGTAAGTCTGAAGCAATGACATTTGCCGCACCGTAAATTTTTCTCAA
>DATMHB010000189.1:0-5027 GCA_035555175.1 Flavisolibacter sp.
AGGCGTAATAGGCACCGAACCATCGTCGTAAGAAGACGAAAGAACAATGGAGTTGAGATAACCCGCAGACGCACCGGCTCCCTTCGCAAGATCAATGGTAACAGATCCATTGGCCAGCGGCGCCACATTGTTGAATGTAACGGTATTCTGTGTATTATTCTGAACGTACAGCGACAATGTCTGTCCGTTGACCGTATAATTGGTAGAACCGTTATCAGGTGTAAGATCCCAGTTACTGTTGCCAAGCACGGTAATATTATATCTTCTTGCCGGATCCAATCCAGTAAGGACGGCCGATGCGGTCTGAGGCATCCATGGTGCTCCGAACACAAAATAATCGCGCAACACAGGATCAGGGTATACACCTGAATTGTTACCCGTTGTGACACCGGAGTTACCGGAATTGTACGGGCCGGGGAAATTGAGGCCGATGGTTGTGGGCACACTATTTTCGTCGAGGAAGTTGGTCGATGTGGCACCTGTTACGGTGTTCCATGGAATACCGATATTGTTACCGGCATCATGCTTCACGCGGATATAAACTTTTACGTTCGGGTTCTTGTCATTTACCTGCAACGTGAAAATTTGTGTGGCATAACCACCCAATCCGTCAGTTACATTCACGCGGACGGTATAATTACCGGATGCTGCAAAATTCGGGTTGAGATTCAACGTGGCAGTAGTGCCGTTGCCCGCCGGCGTCAGCGTAAATGCGTTGGGAAGGTTCTCCACGGTCCACGTCAATGAATTACCATCTGCATCGCTTGCAGAAAGAGGAATAGAAACGTTGTCGTTTTCTGTCAGCGTATAGTTGGCAATGGCGCCGATCACCGGATCCGTATTATTATTTACGGTCAGATTGAACTGTGTAAAGTCAGACCCGCCATTAGGATCGCTCGCAATGATCCGGACATTATTATATGACCCTAGATCAGCAGCGGAAGGATGCAGCGTAAGTGTGGCTGTTTTGTTTCCGTTGTCAACAAGGCTGGCGAAGGCCGGCAGATTCTGGCCGGTGAAGGTGAGAGGATCTCCATCCGTATCAGTTGCACTCAGCTGGATCACCGTTGATGCTCCCTGGTGTGCGCTGCGATTGGCCGGCAGCTGAACAATCACAGGCGGCGTGTTCCAGGTCTTGGCGCTGTCCTCTGCAGCATAGGGCGAATTGGAAGTACCTACTGCCCTTACTTTATAATAATACAATGCATTCGGGAACAGGCCCGCGTCTGTAAATGAATTTGAATTTGCCGGGAGTGTGGCATACAATAAATAGTTGGCGTTATTGTTCGCAGACCTCAGAAGCTCATATTTCGTTTCACCTGATGCATTATCTGTCCAGGTGATGGCAATGGAAGTTCTGGAAATGGCGGAAGCCACAAGGTTGCTTGGAGGCGCCGGCGATGCAGGCGCGCCCAACGTAGTAGCACTTGTATAAGGTGTTCCAAGATAGGAATCCGGTATCAGCTGCTTGGTCAGTCCGGGAGCCGAAATACTCACCCTTAGAACATTATCGGCCACGCCATCAAAATAAGTAACGTACATGCTGTGAGGTCCGGGCGACAGCATTTTCGAGGCATATTTTTCAAACGTACCGTGCGAACCGTCGTTATTGATGAGGAGGTGTGCATCATCGAAGCCGTCGATATACAATTTCGATCCATCGTCGGAAGCGGAATAGAAAGTATAGATGGCCGTGCTTGGAATATTGATGGTAGTGCTGAACTTGAACGCAAAATTATCTGCACGGTTCTGCTGCCCGAGCACAAAATTGTTGATGCGGCCCGTCTTAACAGGTGTGAGCGTATTGAAATCCGGCAGGTTACTAAAGCTTGGCTGTTCGTAATACGCATAGTCGACCCCCTGGCCAACCCTGTCGAAATCCGATTCGCCAAACTGGTTGATGGCCCTGACGCGGTAATAGTATTTTGTATTTGGCGTCAGCGTGCTGTCCTTATAGCTGATGGTCGATCCCGTTCCGGTTGCGCTGGCTACCTGACCGATAGTGGCAAAATTGGTGAGCGGATTCGTAGACCTCCATACTTCAAATGCAGTTTCGTTATTACTGTTATCCAGCCATGTCAGGTTGATCTGTTTGTAAGATGCTGCCGTCGCAACAAGATTGGAAGGCTTGGCCGGCGCAGCGCCGATCACAAGAGGTGTATCAGTAAATGCACTATCGGGGATCTGGGTGAAAAGGCCGCCGGTTTGCGGTGTGCTCCAAAGAACGTTCATATTGAATCCACCGACGCCGTTGTAATACGATGCAGCTATTGGATAGGTACCCTGTTGCAGCGTCAAGGCAACACTCGTCGCATCATTCGCGCCATGATTGCCATCGTTGTTCACGATCTCGGTGGCCGTAGATGAAAAATCATAAGGAGATCCTGTTCCATTGAGCGGACCGAGATACAACTTGCTTCCATCATCTGAATTCGTACGGAAATAATAAGTGCCGGCAACGGGGATATTAATGTACCCTTCCCAGAGGAAACCGAAATTAAAATCCTGCGTCCTCGGCGACAGTGTTACATTGGCTGTCGTTCCTGTAGACACGGGCGTCGTTGTAGTATAATCAGGAAGTTTCGTCAGATTATTATCGACCAGGAAATATTTATAGTCGATACCTCTCAGCAAAGCCTGGCCTGTTACCTGGTTGCTCAATGGTGATGCATTTCCCGCAAGGTCAAGCGCGCGCACATTCAGGTTGTAAGAACTTCCTCTTTGAAGTCCTGAAACGGTAAACGTCGTTCCCGAAGTTGCATAAGACTTCACACCGTTAATGTAGATCTCGTAACGAACCACGCCCACATCATCCGAGGATGCATTCCAACCAATAGTGATCGAATTTCTGGTTGAACCGGTGATCAGGAGATTGCCTGGCGCCGTTGGCGCCTGCGTATCTATTTCAGTAGTGCCGCTGGCTTCATTCGAAGGAAGCGCTGCGCCCGAATTATTAACCGCCCTTACTTTAAAATAATATTTTGTGTTTGCATTTAGACCATTGACGGTAAAGGTGCGCACATCCTGGTGCGACATACCCATGAACTGGTAAGGTCCCCCGATCTGTGTGCCTGCATACACTTCAAAATTCGTCTCGTTAAATAAAGGGCTTGGATTATCACTCCAGTCGAGCCGGATGGCTGTCTTGGATAAAGTAGTTGCAATGAGATTGATGGCCGGATCAGGTTTATTAGGACCATTGGCATCTATTACGGAGAATGGCGCAGAAAAATCGCTCGAGCAGCCAAACTTCTCCATCACCTTTACTCTGTAATCGCCGGCACTTGTAGCCGTAAATGTATTGACCGTGCTCAAGGTGGCAGCATTGCCAACTCTCTCCCAGTCATAAGTCGCATAGGTATTCGGCACTTCAAGTTTTACCGTGGTACTTCCATCGAGCGCAGGCAGCACCTTGCTGGCCAGGCCACTTACAGTAATGGTCGGCGTTACCGTGGCGCCTTTGAGCTTGATGACGACAGGAGTAAAAGACCATTCGGACCACAAAGTTCCTTTCAGTACTCTTGCATCATAGGTTCCGATATCCGTAACATCGAGCGTGTTGGCTGAGGCACCCGGAATAACCGTGCCGTTGCGGCGCCACTCATATCCATCATAACCAGGCGGAACACCTATCGTCGTGCTGATCGGTGTGCCCGGACAAAATTCTGTTCGGCCGAAGAGAGGCCAGGGATTGGCTGCGTACGCGCTCAACTGAAACTTGAAGAAATCGGGGTCGCTCCATGCACGGTCCCAGGTACCGTGACCAAGATCGGGGTAAAGCGTATACTTGTAATTTCCACCCGCATTCAGATATGCGTCTCTTACACCTTCAGATGTATATGGTGTTGGTGCGCCATCGAGGCCGCCCTGGAAATTCCAGATCGGCGTGAATTTTAATTTATTTACCCATGAAGGGTCGCCATAAAAATAAGAAGTCCACGACATGGGTGTGCTTCCGCTAATGAGGTTCGGGTAACTGTTCAGCATTTCCCATGATGCCTGTCCGCCCGCTGAAAGCCCATTATCCGTTACGCGAAAACGATCCAGCTTGTTGTTGACAACCATGTAGTCGACGATCATACGGATATACTTATAATAACCTTCGCCCCAGAAGCCGGTGCTTTGCATGCAAAGAATGTATCCATCGAAGCTGCCGTTGTCTACAGAGTTAGTGAAGAACTGTCCGCCATGATAGAGTTGAAACTCGTTGTCTTTATAATCGCCTGCTTCACCAAGACCGTGAAAGAAAATCATCATCGGATATTTCTTTCCATCCACTGCAGTTGGATTATAGGTCTTCGGAAATTTCAGACGGAAAGGAATACCGTTGATGATATAAGCCTTCCACGAACTTGTGTTCCATGTAAATCTTGGTGTCCTGTACCATTTGTATATCACACTATCCGTGGGCGGTACTGTCTGTGAAGCATAGTTCACGACAGGATCCGCAGGATCCAATACACTTTGTGCTGAAGCAGTCAGTCCAAAAAATCCATTCAGTACAATGGCGGAAATGGCAATGACTTTGGTGAAACTTCTCATGGCTTGAAGCTTATTGATTTTGCAGATACGAATAACAATAACATAATGTTGTTTACAACAGTAACGATAAGCAGTGGTAGATTCTTCCGGAGTGCAAACACGTCCCCATGCGGAGAGGTTCAGCTTACTCCATCAGAAATTGGAAAGGAATTCAAAAGGATTCGAGGAAGGTGGAAAGGTTAGAAGGGAAATCCAGTTCGGACGGATAGGTGGCGATTTCCATTAAACCTGCACAAAATAAGTGATTTTTTTGTCTCTCAATAAGTTTTATACCTAAGCAAAAAGCCAAAATCACAAACCACTCGCATATACATACGTAAAACCCTGAACCGGGTTTTGCAGGTAGTCGTCAGAAAATTCTTTGCCCCGGAAGGTTCAGCTTGCTTGCAGGAACCTGTAAACTGGGCTATATTTGATATAGCTCCACTCAAGCATCCTCAGAATTACCAGCCTGCCCCATTTGAACTACCAATTCAAGTTCATTA
>DATMHB010000190.1:0-3316 GCA_035555175.1 Flavisolibacter sp.
ATTGGCGACCAGATGCTCGATCCGGGGTTTACCACTTACAGAAAACAAGTGCTGTATTCCGTTTATGATATAACGGATATGGTTACCCGTGGAAAAAACGCCGTTGGAGTGATGTTGGGTAACGGATGGTGGAATCCATTACCGTTTAAGTTTTTTGGCCGGTGGGACCTTCGTCAATACCAACAATCCGGGAGGCCCTGCCTTAAGGCTGAGATCTGGTTAGACTACGGCGACCACAGGGGTGAAAAAATTTTGACCGGCGAAAGCTGGCAAACGGCGCCCGGACCCATCACGCATAACAATATTTATCTCGGTGAAACTTACGATGCACGCCTCGAGCAAAAGAACTGGTCCACCATTAATGACAGGGGCTTGGATTGGAAGAATGCATTGCCCGTGCGTGGTCCGGACGGCAAGCTAACGGTGCAGGAACAGCCGCCCGTTAAAATAACCAGAACCGTTAAAGCCGTGCGCATAACCGAACAGGGAAAAGATACTTTCATTGTCGACCTCGGGCAGAATTTTGCAGGCGCAGTGCGTATCAAAGTAAAAACGAATGGCGGCCGCAAGATCTCGTTGCGGTATGGGGAAGAGCTCTTTCCTGATGGCAGGCTGAATTATATGACAACGGTGGCGACGCAGATCAAAAAAGGTGGCATCAGGGGCGGGCCGGGTGCGCCGGAAACTGCATGGCAGCAGGACAATTACATTACCAGGGGTGGTGAAATGGAAACCTGGTCACCGCGGTTTACATTTCATGGATTCAGGTACATAGAGGTCACCGGATGGCCGGGGCGTCCTTCAATCGATGACATCGAAGGGCTTAGGATGAGTGCAGCGTTGCAACAGGACGGGTCCTTCTCTTGTTCGGAACCACTTTTTAATCAGCTGCATGACATGGTACAATGGACCTTTCTCAGCAATGTTTTCAGCGTGCAGTCCGACTGTCCGGGAAGGGAAAAAATGGGATACGGCGGTGACATGGTGGCAACGTGCGAATCGTTTCTATACAATTACGACATGGCTAATTTTTATGCGAAGACAGTGCGGGACTTTGCTAATGAGCAGCGGCCGGCGGGCGGCATTACGGAGATCGCACCCTTTACCGGTATTGCGGACCGTGGATATGGCGACGACTCAGGCCCGCTCGGTTGGGAGCTTGCATTCCCTTACCTGCAAAAACAACTCTATGAATTTTATGGAGACAAGAGGGTCCTCGCACGAAACTATAAAGCCTTCAAAAAACAAATGGATTTCCTTGAGTCGAAATCGTATCTGGGCTTATTTCATTGGGACATCAGCGATCATGAAGCCCTTGATCCGAAGCCGGAAGCCTTCAGCGCGTGTGCTTTCTATTATCACCACGCGAAACTCGCGGAAGAATTTGCGGGCCTTCTTGGAGAAAAAGAAGATTCCATTCACTTCAACAAACTCGCCGGCCAGATCAAAAGCCTCATCGTTCATAAATACCTTGTGCCCGGTACAGGAAGATTCGATAATGCGACGCAGAGCGCGCAGGTCCTTGCGCTGTGGTATGAGCTTTCCCCCGAATGGGAAGCCAGCTGGGATGTATTGCTCGACGAATTGAAGCGGCACGATGGCCATTTATCAACCGGGATATTTACAACAAAAATGATCTTCGATATTTTAAGGAGATCGGACCGCGCATCGCTTGCTTATGACATCGCAGGCAAACGCGATTTTCCGGGATGGCTGTACATGATCAGCAGGGGTGCCACAACGCTGTGGGAAAGTTGGGCCTATCCCGGTACGGTTTATTCTGCCAATCATCCTATGTTCGGTTCCATCGACGAATGGTTTTACAGGTCGGTACTGGGCATTAATGCGGCAGCGCCGGGCTTCAGCAAGATCATCATTAAACCTCAGCCGGGAAATGGACTGGCCTGGGCGAAGGGAAGCTATCATAGTATAAGGGGCGATATCGTATCGGAATGGAAGAAAGAGGCAGGCACATTCAGCCTGCATGTGATCATTCCCGCAAATACCAGGGCTACCATCTATGTTCCCGCCTCCGAAAAAAATCCGATTGCAGAAACCGGAGCCATCGTGACACCGGCGGCATATGAAAACGGATATGCCGTTATTGAAACAGGCTCGGGAGAATACCGGTTCACCACAGCGGCCGCATCTTCAAAATAAATTGAGGTTTGATGAAATGCTCCTTTCCATCGGATATTTTGACCAGTTCACGCAAAAGGTTTAATTTAAAAAAAATTAGCTATGCCTGGCGATTCGCTTCAAATCAATACCAAGACACCCCAACAAAATAGCTATGACGCCATTGTCATCGGTTCTGGAATTTCAGGTGGATGGGCAGCAAAAGAATTGACCGAAAAGGGCCTGAAGGTGCTGATGCTTGAAAGGGGAAGAAACTTTGAACACGTAAAAGATTATAAAAGCGCGCGTCTGGATCCATGGGACATGCCACATCGCGGGATGGCAACGGCTGAAGAACGGCGAACGCACCCTGTGATCGCAAGAGGATGGGCGTTGTCCGGTCCCGTAATGGATTACTGGGTGAATGAAGAAGACTGTCCCTACACCGAAGTGAAACCATTCACCTGGTGGCGTAGTTATCAATTGGGGGGAAGATCAATTTTATGGGGCCGGCAAAGTTACCGGTGGAGCGATTTTGATTTTGAGGCGAACGCAAAAGACGGCATTGCTATCGACTGGCCGATCCGTTACAAAGATCTTGCTCCGTGGTATGATTATGTTGAAGGATTTGCGGGCATCAGCGGATCGAAAGAAGGATTGCCTCAGCTTCCTGATGGAAATTTTTTACCCCCGATGGATCTTAACTGTGTGGAGAAAGATGTTGCTGCAAGGATCAAAGAGCGGTACAGGCGATCGATGATCATTGGCCGCACGGCTAATCTTACTGCAGCCATTCCCGGACGAACAAAATGCCAGTTCCGCAACCGCTGCTGGGAAGGCTGTCCCTTCGGCGGATATTTCAGTACGCAGTCATCAACCCTACCTGCGGCTTTAAAAACAGGTAACCTCACCGTGCGTCCTTATTCCATTGTAACCAAGATACTTTACGATAAGAATACAAAAAAGGCAACAGGCGTAGAAGTACTGGATGCAGAAAATAATCAGACATATGATTACAAGGCGAAAATCGTTTTTGTAAATGCCTCTGCATTGAATTCGGCCTGGGTGCTTATGAATTCTGCCACAGATGTGTGGCCTGACGGACTTGGCAGCAGTAGTGGCGAGTTAGGCCACAATGTAATGGACCATCATTACAATTGCGGCGCGTCCGCGAAAGTGGAAGGGTATGAAGACAAAT
>DATMHB010000191.1:0-2405 GCA_035555175.1 Flavisolibacter sp.
CGAGATCACTCACGCCATTTTCCAGCACGGTAACGAAAGAATGAGCCAGGGGCTGGCCCAACAGCTTGGGGGCGTAGCGCTTTCGGTAGCTGTGTCTAATCAACCCGCTCAAACCCAAAATTTATTTATGCAGGCCTACGGTATTGGAAGTCAGGTAGGTGTGTTATTACCATTCTCGCGCAATCAGGAGCTCGAGGCCGACCATTATGGCATGATCTGGGCAGCTATGGCCGGATATAATCCACGGGAAGCGATTGCATTGTGGCAAAGGATGGAAGCTGCCGGTGGCCAGGCGCCGCCCGAGTTCCTAAGCACGCACCCTTCCGCCGGTAACCGGATCCAGCAGTTGGAAAAATATCTTCCAGAGGCGTTGAAATACTATCATCCAATGGGGAAATAAAGCATTGAACTCAAGGCCAAAACGGCCTAGAAATCCCGCTGATCTGAGATTAGCGGGATTTTTCTTTTATAAAGCCTTGGCGACCAAGCTATTTTTTTGTACCTTTGTGCGTCTGTTTATGTGAAATTCCCTTCGAACTTCTTTCACAAGAACTTAAAAAAACACTTAAAACAGTATGTCTCAAACAATTTTAGAGAAGCTCCAATTAAAAAACGAAAAAAACATTTTAATCCAGGGCTTACCTTCATCAATTGAGAAGCAATTCAACAAACTTTCCTTCGCAAAAAATCTCACACCGCTCTTACGTTCAAGAAAAATTGATTTTGCACTGGTATTCGCTGTTAGTGAAAACCAGCTGAACGCAATCCTTGGAGACATTATGCCCGCATTAAAGGAAGATTCGAAATTATGGGTCGCCTATCCAAAGCTTACTTCAAAGATCACAACTGATCTCAACAGGGAAGGAAGCTGGAACAAACTGATCGAAGCTGATTTTGAAAGCACTGAGCAGGTATCCCTTGATCATGTTTGGCATGCTGTCTTTTTCAAAAAGACATTTATTGCTGAAATTGAGACTGTGGTGGAGCCAGTTATCGAAAAACGGAAATCAAGACTGGCAAGCGTATAACAATCAGCCAACTAATAAAAAAAGGAATCTTTCGATTCCTTTTTTATTGCTTTAAGTTCGGTCTTGAATTTTTCAGAAAGTCGTCTATTGCATTTCCAATGGTAGCCGATAAAGGCGTTTCCTCATTCGAGGCCTTATCGATCCACCTGTTCACACCCAACAACTTCTTCAAGCGCAGGATCGTGCCGTTTAATAGCCTGCACTGATAGATCACTTCATTTTGATCACTGGTGGCGGTAATATCCGCCGATCCAAACAGGCCGTAGTAAGGATAGTCGATCCTAAACTCGTTGCTATTCCCGTAATCGTTATAGAATGAAAGTCTATTCATATAGAGCATTATTCTGTGATCGTCTTCAGATAGGGTCTTAGGACTGCATCAAATGCACCAAAAAATAAACTGTCAGGTAAGATAAATCTAATAAATAGAAATGTCAAGCCTGCGGTGCAGAATAATAGGAATCAGGCAGTAACCCTGTTTTTAATTATCAAGATTTGATAAGTAAAACCCTTCCTTGTGTAAGACAGTCTTATTGGGGATGGCTGTAAGCAGGGATTCTTTTACTAATTTTTCAACCAATCTAAGCTGATTGTCCTGGTCACCTGACTGGGCTATCAGTTTCCAGCTTTCGATCTTCATGAGGGCTCTCTTGCTCGTCTTAATTACGTGGCGGTCTAACCATTCTGATCTTTCAGCCAGGTACAGTTGATGATTGCGAAAATAGGCATGCATAGGAGTAGATTTTAGATAATGGTAACTTACGGCTATCAAATTAATAATAAAAATTTGAAAAATCCTAGCGCCTGAGCTTTTTAAAAGAGTTTTCACAGTAAAAAATCGCCGGCTGCCCATTTGATGACGACGATCAAGCAGCCGGCGACGGGGACCAAAATTTACGCAACCACTTCAGCCGAAGACCGGTTGTATTCTTCAGTGAGTTTTCGTTGAAGCTCATAAGCCATTGGCTGATAACTGTCGAACTTCATTTTGAATTTAGCCCTACCCTGGCTGATCGAACGCAGCGAAGAAGAAAATCCGTGCATTTCTGCGAGCGGAACCTTCGCTATGATCTTTTGAAAATGACCTTCCGTGTCCATACCTTCCACTACGCCACGGCGGCTTTGGAGGTCACCCATAACAGCACCAGTAAGATCTTCCGGGCATAGCACTTCAACAATATATACCGGTTCCAGCACCTGCGGATCGGCTTGTTGAAACGCCTGCCTGAATGCCTGCAGTCCGGCAATCTTGAACGAGATATCATTTGAATCAACAGGATGCATTTTTCCATCATACACAGATACCCGTACGTCGCGCACATAAGATCCGGTAAGCGGTCCCTCCTGCATTTTTTCCATCACACCTTTTAGAATAGA
>DATMHB010000192.1:0-4281 GCA_035555175.1 Flavisolibacter sp.
AGACCTTCGAATAACAGAGTGCTGCAGAGCGCCGATTCAAAAGAGGCGGCCATAGAATTTAATGGCTGGTGCGCATTGAATCGGCTTGAACTTTTGGCTCCACCTTTTGTTTCAAGACAAAAGGTTGGAAAAAGAAACTTCGAATCCTTTAAGGAAACTCCGCAAAAGAGAAACAGTGCGCGGGTCCCGCCCGGCGGGAGACCCACGCACGAAGAGTGGCGGGGTTAAGGCAGAGACACGCACACGAAGTCAGAACGATTGAATATCTCCCTCTCCCTCTGTTCACAAAGGCCGGATTGCTTTGCGCAAGTAGGACACGAGGCCGACATCGGAAAGAAAAGTTGTGTGACAACAGCAACTACGCCGGCAGCGATTTAAACGCAGGAACGCAAAGAAATTCTCTACATTTATACAAACCTTTCTATGCCTTCAACGCGCCGTTCCTTTTTACAGAAAGCGGGAATCGCTTCGGCAACCGCATTTCTTTCTTCTTTGACCAGGCCGGCCTGGAGCAGGAACCTGGATAGTGCGATCAAAGGAGCCGCGCAAATGTCTCCGGAAGAACTGGCCACCGACGAAGAATTCTGGTATTATATTCAACAATCTTTCACAGTTTCATCATCGATCATCAATCTGAACAATGGCGGCGTTTCTCCTGCGCCAAAAACGGTTCAGGATGCAATGAAGCGCTATTATGATTTCAGCAATGAAGCACCCAGTTATTTTATGTGGCGGATACTTGACCAGGGTAGGGAAACCCTCAGAGGCAATCTTGCGAAAATGGCGGGCTGCAGTGCCGAGGAAATAGCCATCAACCGGAACTCGTCCGAAGGTCTTGAGACCATCATCTTTGGTTTGCCACTCAAGGCCGGCGATGAAGTAGTGGCGGCGAAGCAGGATTATCCCAACGTGGTCAATGCATGGAAGCAGCGCGAGATCAGGGATGGGATCAAGATCAACTGGATCAATCTTGAACTTCCTTCGGAAGACGAAAGGTACCTTGTGCAACAGTATGTGAGTGCCTTTACTCCGAAAACAAAAGTGGTCAACATAACCCATATCATCAACTGGAACGGCCAGATCATTCCTGTAAAAAAGATTGCTGCTGAAGCACACAAGCGGGGCATCGACGTACTTGTGGACGGGGCGCACAGCTTCGCCCATTTTGATTTTAAAATTCCTGACCTCGACGCAGATTATTTTGCCACCAGCTTGCATAAATGGTTGTATGCGCCAATTGGAAGCGGAATGCTGTATGTGAAAAAAGACAGGATCAGCAAGATCTATCCGCTGTTGGCGAGCGACATTCCATTGAAAGAAGACATTAGAAAGTTCGAGCACCTTGGAACCAGGCCTTTTTTTATTGAGCAGGCAATTGGCAAGGCGCTCGAATTTCACGATATGATCGGCAGTGAAAGAAAAGAAAAACGATTACACTATTTAAAGAATTACTGGATGGAAAAAGTAAAGGATGTTCCGAAAGTGAAGCTTAGCACTTCAATGGATCCGAAATGGGGGTGCGCTATTGGCATGGTATCGGTTGAAGGAAAGAAGCCTGCTGAACTCGACAGTTATCTTTTCAATAATTATAAAATACACGCCACCACCATCGAGTGGGAAAATATAAAAGGTGTTCGTCTCACACCTAACGTTTATACTACAACGAAGAACCTGGATGTGCTTGTCCAGGGCATCGTCAACTTCGCGAAAGCTTAGCTGTTTTCTTATAATGTCAGAATTACTCAAACGGAAGATCGGCCTGTTGCAGGCTACCGCTATCAACATGATCGATATGGTGGGCATTGGTCCATTCGTGACCCTGTACATGGTCATCAGGATCATGAACGGCCCCTGGTTTTTATATGCATGGCTGATTGGCGCCTTCCTTGCTTTCATGGACGCAATGGTATGGAGTGAGCTGGGAGCCGCCTATCCCATGGCAGGAGGCTCGTACAATTTTCTTAAGATCGCCTATGGAGAAAAGAAATGGGGAAGGCTTTTTTCTTTTTTGTATGTATGGCAGACTTGCATACAGGCGCCACTGGTCATGGCTTCAGCCGCCATCGGCTTTGCCGAATACCTGAATTATTTTTATCCGCTCGAGGTCTGGCAGTCCAAAATGGTCTCCGGTGCTGTGGTCATTCTCGTGGTGGTCCTCCTCTACAGGAAGATCGAGGCTATTGGCAGGATCAGCATGATCATGTGGATCAGCGTGTTTGCCATTTTCGGCTGGATTATCATGGGTGCGCTCGGCCGGGGAAATTTTTTGCAGCCCATTCTGCATATGAACGATGGCCTTGCACTCAATCAAATGTTTGTGGTGTTGCTTGGACAGGCTTCTGTAAAGACGATCTATAGCTACCTGGGGTATTATAATGTTTGTCACCTTGGAGGTGAGATCAAGAATCCGGAAAGGAATATTCCGAGGAGCATGTTCATTTCAGTTGGCGGCATTTTCGTTTTGTACATGGCCCTTAACATCAGTGTCGTCAGCGTGATCCCATGGCAGGAAGCAAGGACAGAAAGTTATGTCGTTAGCAATTTTATCAGGGAAGTTTCAGGGCAGGGCGCTTCAAGAGTGGCCACCATACTGGTGCTCATCGTTGCTTTTTCCTCGGTGTTTTCCGCCACGCTTGGTTATAGCCGCGTTCCGTACGCCGCAGCCGCCGATGGCGCCTTTTTTAAAATATTTTCGAGACTGCATCCCACAAAGGAGTTTCCTTACGTATCCCTTTTATTCCTGGGAAGCCTTGGATTTATTTTCAGCCTGCTTTTTAAAATGCGCAATGTGATCGATGCCATTCTTGCCATGCGCATCCTGGTGCAGTTTGTCGCGCAGACCATTGGCCTTATGCTGCTCCGCCGGAAGTACGGCAGCAGCAAGCTGCCTTTTCGCATGTGGCTTTATCCGCTGCCGGCAATATTATCGTTGCTGATCTGGCAATTTGTTTTCGTATCCACAGGATGGTATGCTGTATGGGGCAGCATTGTCGCACTGATCGGGATCGTCGTGTTCTATGTGAAAAGGAATTTTGAAAAGATCCCGGCAGGCCCATCACTGCCTGCTGATCATTGAGCGCTTACCAGGTAATAATTTTTCTTTCCTTTTTGAACCAGTAAGTATTTTTTGTGAAGCAACTGCTTGTCCGTGATCAACTCATTCACGCCATTCACCTTTTGCCGGTTGATGCTGACACCTCCGTTCTGGATCATCTTCCTTGCCTCACCCTTGCTGGGAAAAATCGTGGTTTCCGAAAGAAAACTCACTGCGTCTATGCCCGATTGCAGCTTGTCTTTTGAATATTCAATGTGCACAATACCTTCCATGCTTTCCAGGTCTTCAAGACTTAGGGATGCGGCAGGTGCATTCTGTTGGGCAAATAATTTTTCTGTGGTCTCGATCGCTTTCCTGTATTCTTCTTCGCCGTGCACAAACACGGTCAGCTCCTGTGCGAGGCGTTTCTGTAGTGCTCTTTTTGAAGGATCACCATGATGCGCCTCTGTTAACTCCTTCACTTCATTTTTATCGAGGAAAGTAAAAATGCGGATCCACTTCTCCGCATCTGCATCGGCGGCATTCAGCCAAAACTGATAGAACTGGTAGGGAGAGGTTTTTTCGGCATCGAGCCATACATTTCCTCCTTCGCTCTTGCCGAATTTTCCGCCATCGGACTTGGTGAGGAGAGGACAGGTAAAGGCAAACGCTTCACCGCCACCTTTTCTCCTGACCAGTTCGGTACCCGTAGTAATGTTGCCCCACTGGTCGCTACCGCCCATTTGCAGTTTGCAGTTATGATGCGTATAAAGCCAATAAAAATCGTAGCCCTGTATCAATTGATAGGTAAATTCTGTAAAGCTGATGCCGGATTCGCTTTCGATCCGCTTGCGCACGCTGTCCTTGCTCATCATATAATTGACCGTGATGTGCTTTCCTACATCCCGGATGAAATCCAGAAAGCCCAGGCCTTTGAACCAATCGTAATTATTGACCATTCTTGCCGCATTGGGCTTGCCCGGATCAAAATCAAGGAAACGGTGCAGCTGTTTTTTAATACCCTCAAGATTTTTCCGGAGTACTTCTTCATCTAAAAGATTGCGTTCCTGGCTTCTGCCACTGGGGTCGCCGATCATACCGGTGGCCCCGCCCACAAGAGCAATCGGCCGGTGGCCTGCCCTTTGGAGATGAACAAGCAGCAGGATCGGGACCAGGCTGCCGATATGGAGCGAGTCTGCGGTAGGATCGAAGCCAATATAGCCCGAAGTCAGCTCTTTTGACAGTTG
>DATMHB010000193.1:0-7327 GCA_035555175.1 Flavisolibacter sp.
ATTTCAAAATATCCATTGAGCGAAACGGGGTGCTCGGCATGCATAGCAACAATCCGGTTCATCAATTCAATCTCAGACCCAAAAAATTCACGCGCGGCCAGTCCGAGCTTATCCATCTTTTCCTTCCATTTTTTTTCCACGATCAAAAACGAATTTCGCAAAAGTAAAACAGGATAAACGATGTGATAGTGATGGAATAATGCCTTCAGCTGAAGCCAGTAAGCCATTTCCCCTCCTCCTCCGATGAATGCAAGATTGGGAAGTATCGTTTCCTGGTAAAGACCGCGCAGGATCACGTTGGGACTAAATCGCTCGGGATGCAATTCAAGCTCTTTTCGCATTTCGACATCAGAAAAGCGGATGGATGTATTGTGTACAATAAAATGGTCTTCCTTCCTTATAATCCTTTCCCTCACATCGTCTGCCAGATAAAACAGGTTGATCTCGCGCGGATGCGCCTGAACGTTGTAATGTTTTCCCAGCGCTTCCGAAGTATGCTGCACCAATGCGGAGGAAGTATGATGAAAAAGATCATCCAGAAAAACAGACTGCATCTGCCGCTTAAGGGCAGGGTGATCGGGAATAAGAACAATAAGTCCGTAGCTTCCATAAAGCTCATTCACCAGCTCGAATGTAGCAGACTGGATATTCCTTCCTCTGATATAGCACTTCCTCAATAGGCCGAGAACTTCTTTTCCATTGGGCAACGAAAACAACTGGCCTTCCAGTTCATCAATCAATCGCTCCAGTGTCTGATCTACGAGCATGCGGCCTACCGAACCTTTTTGTTCTTTCTTCCATTCAATTTTTCTTCCGTCTACGTAGGTATGATTGAGCTCTGCAAAATCTGCATCTTCAGAACCCATGTAGTAAACGCGGATAAAATTATTTTGAGGAAAGTGTTCCTTTAAGTGGTCTGCCAGCCTTATTGTATGCAGGATCTTGTAAATAAAATACAGGGGCCCGGTAAAAAGATTTGGCTGGTGTGCTGTACAAACCGTGAAACTTTCGGGCGACAAAAGGAGCTCAATGTTCTCACGGACCACAGAAGCAGTAACTACATTTGCGTATTGCTCTCTGAGCACAGAAACTAGCAAAGCACGGTTTATATTCTGTGCCCGTTTCTTCTCAATGGTCTTTTCAAAACCTTCTATGGTTGCCCTTTCAGCGTAAAAAGGCTGCAGCTGTACTGATCCATCCAAATAGTCATTCACGATCTTTGAAAAAGCATTGGTCTGGTTGTATGGGATCTTTTCCGCAGCAAACATGGGTTAAAAATAATGACAAGTCCTCATTTCAAATTGTTAAGTTCCATGAGGTGAATAGCATGTCCCAACTATTAAACAGCCCTTTTGGTGAGCTCCGTATTTACGGTCCTCCATAACTGCAAAGGATTTTCATCCTTCAATTCCGGTGGCAGCAGATCGTTTGACCAGTTCTGAAAGCAGAGCGGTCGTGCAAAACGTTTGATGCCATCTGCACCAACTGCTGTAAACCTGCTGTCGGTAGTGGCCGGGTAAGGCCCGCCATGGTGCATGCTCAGCGCAACTTCTACTCCTGTCGGCACTCCATTCAGGATAAACCGGCCGCAGATCATCATTAGTGCATCGACCAGCTCGCGATGTTGTTCCGCTTCCCTTTCTTCAGCCATCAGGGTGGTCGTCAATTGCCCGTCCATATTCCTTGCAACCGCCAGCATCTCTTCAACATCGCGGCATTTCACAAGAAGAGAGTAAGGACCAAATACTTCTTTGTGCAGCAGGGGATTCTCCAGGAATATTTTGGCGGGAACCTGTGCCAGCGTCGGAATGCTTTCGTTCGCATCGGCCTCGAATTGTGTTGCATAAGCCATCTTGACTCCTTTTTCAGCAAGCGCCTTGGATCTCTTTTCGTGAAAGCTTTTAGCGATCCCCGCATGCAACATTTTCTCAGGATGCACCGCCTGGATGGCTTCTCCAAGCATATGCTCGAATATCGATAATGCTTCATCATCGATGCCCACAAGAATACCCGGGTTAGTGCAGAATTGTCCGGCACTGAGGGTGATGGAAGCAGCATACATCGCAGCTATATTTTTTGTATCGGATCTTAATTTTTTCGGGAGGATGAATACAGGATTCACGCTGCCCATCTCCGCAAACACAGGAATAGGGACCGGCCTCTTATTCGCCAGGTCAAAAAGCGTTTTCCCACCTTCGAAAGAACCTGTAAACCCTACCGCCTTTGTAAGCGGGTGCTGAACAAGTGCCGTACCCGCTTCAAATCCATTGGACTCGATATGGATGAAAACCGATGAGGGAAGAGCACATTTGGCTGCAGCCTGTTGCACGGCGTCCGCTACCATCTTCGAAGTTTCCGCATGCGCAGAATGCGCTTTTATCACCACCGGACATCCGGCTGCAAGCGCACAGGCTGTATCGCCACCGGCAGTGGAATAAGCAAACGGAAAATTAGAAGCGCCGAATACCACCACTGGGCCAAGGGGTACAAGCATTTTTCTGAGGCCGGGGCGCGATTGTTTTTTCGGATCATCACTCTTCCCGTCCTTATTCAAATCAGCACTCGGCTTGTCCGTATCGATCCTGATGTCGAGCCACGTGCCTTCCTCACAAGCCTTTGCATAAGAAGTGAGCTGGAACAAAGTTCTTTTCAATTCAACTTTTAATCTGGGTATCGCAAGATTCGTTTCACCGTGGGCGGTTTGTATCAACGCTTCCGCAACTGCATCCATTTCTGCGGCAATGGCTTTCAGGAAAGCGGCCCTTTCGGTAAGACTTTTCTTTTTATAAATGGAAAATGCCTGCCACGATGCCCTCATCGCGCGATCCACTTCGTCAACTGTGGCTTCCGCCTTTTTATTCGCCGTGATCATACTGCAAAATTGAGTGAAAATATTTACAGAGGATCGGAATAATGCGGTTATCTCATAACCGGTATTTCTTTCTTCAGTCCTTTCATCCTGTACACAAAAAAATTGTGGGCAGGCAAACCTCTTCTGAAGATCCGTATCACGCCCGCCACCTCGGTTTGACTGAAATAATCTTCAGGTATTTTGTCATTTTCATCAGAGGGAAGTATGCAATAAGCGTTGCCCGTTGCCAGTGCATCTTTCGTGAAGGCATTTACCCATTCGTACTGGTGAAGGTCTTTTGTTTCGCCCAGACCAATTACCTTCAATTGCAGTGGGCGTGCAAAATAATATTCCACATGCGCTCCCCACCAGTGCGCTACTACCACTGGCGCCCCTGCGGGCATCAAACCTTTTGAAACGTCTTCACTGTATAGTTCAGCAAACTGTTTTCCTGCCGCTTTCCATCCGTACATATCGAGTGTTATATCACCTCTTCCCACTCTTGAGGGAGGCTTTAGGGCGCCATAGGTACCAGGATAAAAATTTACAGCCGTCACCCATCCGAGGTATACGAAAACGAAGATCCCAAGCGACCATTTCAGGATGCGTGGAAAAAAAGCCGTCCTCGTTGAGGCAAGCGTTGTGGCAGCAAGGGGCAGCAGGCTTACATAGGCCGGCCCGCTCCAATGCGGCAGTGTAGTATTCCGGAATAATGCGATGAAGAGCAGTGCGAACGCAAGCGGAAGACCGACAAGATTGTATATCCTAAGCGCCGGAACACGCATCAACCCTTTCCGTCTCCATCCCGCGAAGGCCATAATGATCAGGAATACATTCAACGGATTGTTGAAGGTGAGCTGGCCGATGAGTTGTTCGAGAAAACTGCGCCAGTTCAATGCAAGCCGGTCGATCTCAACGCGGCTGCTGTGGAACCGCCATGTGACAAATCCGTTTTGCAAATTCCAGAATACAATGGGGCTGGCAATAAATATGGTAATGACGAAGGCAATATATAACTGGCGCTTCTTTAACCATCGGCGACGTTGCCATAAAATGAAGCAGCCGAGGCCAAGCCACAAGAATACGCCATGTACCTTGCTCATAATGCAAAGACCAGCCGCGATGCCAAACAACAGCCAATTCGTCCAATTGTTCTCATCGTGACCGATCCGTGCGATCATCCAGAGAGAAAAAGTCCAGAAGACCATTTGAGGTGAATCGGGAAGAATATACAGCCCTGCTGTAATGCCTGAATAAAAACCTGCATGATACAGGACAGCCGCAAACCATCCGGCCCTTTCCGAATGGATCAAAGCCGTGGCTTTGAATAAAAACCATGAAGCAAGCGCCGACCCAACGATACTGCCAAGGCGGATGAAACCTTCGAAATCATCCAGCAAAAGGTTGGCTGTGAATATGCGGATCCATAAGGCCACCAGCGGTGGATGATCAAAATAGTTCCATTGCCAGTGCAGACTGTAAAGCCAGTAATACGCTTCATCATTTCCCAGTTCAAGTGTAAAAGCAAGAACAGTTTTATAAATTGAAATGACCAGTATGAGCAATACGGTCCATCGTTTGAAACCGGGTTGCCCAATAACCCTTGTATGTTTTCCAGGCATACCGGCTGGCGGATGCGGATGAAACGATAAAACATGGCCCATAGCGAGAAAGCAAAGTAAGAGCTTGCTCAGCACCCTGCAAATTCTTGAGCGGCGATGAAGGAAAATATAATGCTCCTAATCGCGTGATCCAATAAAAAACAGGGCCTGAGGCCCTGTACGGATAACCAAACACTAGTATGCGAAAATCTTTGGTTCAATTTACTTTCATGCAGCGAAATTCTTAAGCTCAGCTATTCTTGACGACAGAAGATGGTTGTCTATGATGTATCCAAATTGATACAGCACATGTTCATCAATCATTTGTAGCGATTTCCACTGACCGTTTTCCTTCCAAAACGTAAATTCCAACGGCAGATCAGGATGGGCCTCGTCCAGGATCAGTAAAGCTTTATAACGGTCCCTTCTTTGAAATATTTCATATTCGGCGAGCGTATTCTGGACGAGAACAGAGGCGGAAAGGAATGTATTCATAAGGGTGATTTGGGATTGGCTGCAAGCTAATAAGAGTTTTCGGAGAATGCAAGTAGTTCTACTCGAATTACCGTAATTTCCGAATTGATTTACTGTATTATTTTTTTAAAGCCGCTGAACACTGACGCATGCAAAACCTGATTCATGAATTTGAATTGCCCGTAACATGGCGTGACGAAGAAATACTTTTCAAGGCACGCCTCCTGAAAATGGGATATGTGTATAAAATGGAGGTTGAAATTAACGGGCAAGCCGTCCTATTCGAGCCCGACGAGGAAGGCAATTGGCGCGCCATGGCTGATGCTACGTTGTTCGATAAAAGCCCCGATCCTTCCCTATTGCACGCCATGAGCGAATCTATCCAATTCCTGACCCGGTAACAACCTTGGTCGTCCTGCAAAATCTTTTAAACTTTTTTCCCTGACGCCGCAGAAATTCATCGCAAAGAAGTGAATGACATTGCGTTCTTTCTTTACCGTCCGTAGTGTCATCGTCCGGTGGCATTACCTTGGTTGCCGGAAACGCCTAGGAAAGCTTTGCACGAACCCTTCACTACCTAAAAAGACGGTGAACGCGAACCCTGCCGATGGATAATGTGCATGCAGGATCTGTCGCCAATACGGCATAAAAAAACCGCACTAAAAATGGCGGAGCTTGCCGGAATGTTTTGAAGGAAGCTTTGTTGAAACTGCGTCAATTAAATGTAAGATCAATGCCAACGGGATAAGGATAGAGCACCCCTTTCCTCCCGGTACGTACTCTTCGTGTTCTCCGGAAATGGCTTCTAACATATCGATAAGCGACCCATGAGAGGATCACACAATGTGCAATAAAAATCAGTGGGCTAATGATAACACTGATCACAACATAGAGTACACTCCCTGCAGCGTCTAATAAATAATTCATGATACATAGTCTTAAGAGCGGCCTTTCACAAAATCAGGATGAAGACTATGGGATTTCGAAAGTTTTCGAGGGATAGGACAGCAATGCTAATATAAGACACGAAGTTTGGATTTTCTGCTGCTCTTCTTCAGTTTTTACAAAATTTTTTTTAGCAGATGAAGGCCTCAGTATTGAATTACGATCCATAAAAACTGGTGTTACGTTCGCACATCCTGAAGCTTTCTCAATGCCTTCAAATAGTCATACCGGAGGTCCTCATGCATTTTATCAAGTGCGCCTGATAGTTTCTTTAACTGGGCTTTATAAAGGTTACCAAGGGCTGTGCTTTTGTGAAGCGCAAGCTCGAGGTCCCTGAACCTGGCAAGATAATGAACAAGAATTTCCACTTCAGCGGTTTCGCTTCCGGCATAGCGTATATATTTATTGGCAATGCGAAGGATCTTACGCAACGTTTTTTTTGCATAATAAAGGCTTCCTTTTTGAACAGATGTAAATTCCTCATCCAATTGGTCCTTTACATTTTTTATAAATGCGTCCAGGTCATCGGCTTCGAATAAAAGGTAGGTGAGTAATTCCTTGTTTTCTTTTTTAAAGCGGGCCAATCGCACCAGAAGCTCAATGAGCTGGGCCTGGTTGTTAACTTTTAACTGCTGTTTGATCTCATTGACAGTTGCTGCCTTCATTGGACTAAAATAAAAATAAAAGCAACGTTTTGATCCCTTTGGATGTCCAGTAATAGGCGGCGGTCACTACGGATTTTTACGACAAAGGCCGTTTTTAACATATAGTTGATTTACCTGCGACGAAGATCCCGGTCAAAGGAATAAACCCTGAACTATGAGAATTGAATTCTTTTTCTTTATTGTTTTTTTTCTCGGTATGATGATCCTTCATAAAAGGAAAATGTTTAAGAAGGATTGGAAGCGGGACATATAGGATGTGCGGAAAGAGAAGGTGAGCGATAAAAACAAGGCTTTTTTAGCGCCGCCTCGCAGTCCTGGCGCTCTTTCGTTCGATCATTATTATACCCGATGTTGGATGCCGGGTGCGGATCGCTGCCGGCAAAACGAATGCTCATTTTGTCTTCTTCTTTGCTGCTTTCAAGGCCCCGGTTCGGCCTCTATAAATATCCTCTTAAAGTTGGGATATTTCTCCCTGATTTTTTTCCTGAGATTCCGCGTAGAGCCTAGTATTTCGTTGGTCGTAAGTCCGTCTTTAAAATCCACTTCCAGGACCAGCAGTATCTCCTCAGGTCCCATGAACATCGACAGCGGGTGCTTTACATTGACAATTGCCGGATCGCTCTTCGCGATGCTCACGATATCATCGAGTACATAAGACGATGCCGTTTCGCCCATCAGCAAACTGCGGCTTTCCCTCGTCAATACGATAGAAACGGCGGTAAGGATCAGTCCAATAATAATGGAAGCGGCGCCATCGAAATACGGGGCCTTCAAACTATGTCCAAGGTAGA
>DATMHB010000194.1:0-2687 GCA_035555175.1 Flavisolibacter sp.
CCCAGGAAAAAGAACCAGAACTGGACCCTGTTACCATTACTACTTCCATGAGTCCTGAAAAGATTTCACGAACCGGAAGAAACATTTTTGTGATCAAGGGCGAACGATTCTCTATGCTGCCAGTTCATTCCGTTGATGAGCTGCTACGGTATCTTCCCGGCATAGAAGTGCAGGCACGTGGCCCTATGGGTGCACAAAGCGACATTGTGTTGCGCGGCGGAACGTTCCAGCAGGTGCTGGTATTGCTCGACGGCGTGCGCGTGAACGATCCGAATACCGGTCACTTTACCAGTTACATACCGATTTCTCCCAGGGAAATCGATCGCATTGAAGTATTGAAAGGCGCTTCGTCTGCTGTATATGGTTCTGAAGCGGTTGGCGGCGTCATCCACATCATTACAAAAACCTTTGCTGCCTCGCAGCACAACAACACCAGATCGGACGTTGGAGCACAAATTGCAGCCGGGGCATACGACTTGTTTACGGTTGATGCCGGAGGATTTTATTCTAATGGAAAGACTTCTGTCGCCGGTGGATTATTATCCAACAATACATCTGGTCAGCAGCAACGCGGTACCAGGGGTTCGGTGTATGCGCATACCGGATCTTTATCTTTTGCACAGAGGCTCGGCGATGCATGGGAAATAAAGCTGCGTTCGTCTTACGACAGCAGGCAATTCAGTGCGCAGAATTTCTATACGAATTTTATTTCCGATACTGCCCATGAGAAAGTAAAAACTTTTTGGAACCAGGTTGCTTTCGTTCATACCGGAGATCAGCATACGCTCAGCTTGAATGCGGGGTATAAAGACCTTGAAGATACCTACCGTTTCAATTCTGTGGCTGTTGCCAATAAAAGCAAAAGCAAGTTGTTGCAGGCGCTTTTCACAGACGAATGGAAAGCGGGCCTTCATACCGGTATTGTATCAGGTGTTCAGTTCATCAATAAGAAAATCAGCTCGAACGACAGGGGCGATCATAATGTGCGGCAGGCAGCGGCTTTTGCAGTGCTTAACCAGCAGGTTGGCGCAAATTTCTTTATGAGCCCCGCCATGAGACTGGAGTGGAACGAAAGATCCGGATGGGAGTTTGTTCCCCAGATCAATCTGTCTTACAGGCAAGATAAATTTCAGCTTCGCGGCAGTGCCGGCAAAACCATCCGTGATGCGGATTTCACAGAGCGATTCAATAATTATCAGAAAACATTTGTGGCCAGCGGACGGATCGGCGATCCCGACCTGAAAGCCGAACGGTCATTCAGCTATGAAGCAGGAGCCGATTATTTTGCAGGAAAGTCGGTAAGACTTTCGGGAACTTTCTTTCAACGCTTTCATACGAAGCTGATCGATTATGTTGTTACGCCCTACAGTGAGATGCCGAGAAAAGTCAATTTATCGCCGACAGGAACTTATGCGCTGGCAAAAAACATTTCAAGTGTTACAACCACCGGGGTGGAAACAGAATTACAGTACTCAAAACAATTGGCCCGAAACAATTCTTTTTGGGCCAGCGTTGGTGTTACCTGGCTGGAGAGCAAGAGCAGCGAGGCCACACCTTCTTTTTATATTTCATCACACGCACGGTTCCTTTCGAGCTTCAACGTTCATTACAATACGGGACGGTTCGCATTTGCAGTGAACGGTTTGTATAAGGACCGGCAAAAACAAATTCCTTCTGTGGCCATTGCAAAACTGTCTTCGAGCTATTTTATGATGAACGTAAAGGCGGAGGCTTTTCTCATTAAAAAACGCTTGAGTGTTTTTATGGAAGCAGACAATGTGTTTGATGAAAGGTACGCAGACCTCCTGGGGGCGCAAATGCCGGGCAGGTGGCTGATGGGCGGAATAAAAATATCTTTATCAAAATAACAGACCATGCAAGAAGTATTGAAGCAGTTAAGGATCGAGGAAGGGAATAAAGGCGCATCAACCGGAACGAAATGGCTCGGCGGCACAGGAAAATCTATCCCCTCCTTCTCCCCCGTTGATGGAAAAAAGATTGCAACGGTCACTGCTTGCGATGAACAGGCTTATGAGCTGGTGGTCACCACGGGTCAAAAAGCATTTGAAGAATGGAAAATGTGGCCTTCACCAAAAAGAGGCGACGTTGTTCGACAGGTGGGTGAAGCACTGAGAAAAAATAAAGAAGCGCTTGGCAGGCTTGTCTCCTACGAAATGGGCAAGAGCCTGCAGGAAGGATATGGTGAAGTGCAGGAAATGATCGACATCGCCGATTTTGCAGTTGGACTTTCGCGACAGTTGCACGGCCTTACCATGCATAGCGAAAGGCCAGGTCACCGCATGTATGAGCAATGGCATCCGTTGGGGATCGTGGGTGTTATATCGGCATTCAACTTTCCTGTTGCTGTATGGAGCTGGAACGCATTGCTTGCATGGGTATGCGGCGATGTTTGTATTTGGAAGCCCTCTGAAAAAACACCGTTGTGCGCTGTCGCCTGTCAACAGATCGTAGCAGGCGTATTCAAGGACAATGGTGTTCCCGAAGGTGTTTCTTCGATCGTTGTGGGAGAGCGAGAGCTGGGTGAAAGAATGGCCCGCGACAATCGCATCCCGCTGGTATCGGCAACCGGCTCTACCCGCATGGGTAAGGCGGTGGGTGCGGCCGTGGGCGCGCGGTTGGGACGGTCGCTTCTGGAATTGGGAGGCAATAATGCGATCATCATTTCA
>DATMHB010000195.1:0-8096 GCA_035555175.1 Flavisolibacter sp.
GCAATATCAGCCGCCGCGTCCCTCGGGGATTTATCATTACCGGTTCAGGATCGGGCCGGCTTTCAAAACTTTCTTCCGCAAACTATACCGTAGTTACTGCTTATGATCTTGCCAGCAACAGCGTAACATCGGTTGGTCCGGTGATGGCCTCATCAGAATCGATGACACATGCTGCCATTTACAAAACAGATAAGAACGCAAATGCCGTCTTTCATATGCATCACCGCGGGTTGTGGATGCACTTGCTGAAGTGGTATCCATCAACCGCGAAAGACGTTGCTTATGGCACACCTGAAATGGCCGCCGAGGTAACGAAACTTATCCATCAGTTAAATGGCAAATTGATCTTCGCCATGGGTGGCCATGAAGATGGCATCATCTCATTTGGCACCGATGAGGACCAGGCAGGACAAGTTGTGCTCGACGAGCTGAAGAAACTCTCTTGATCGCGCCAATTCATTCTTCATAACGCTTTTCTTTTTCCGCGCGCTCGTATATCTTTTGCGCAAATGCAGGGTTTGCACCTTTCAGCAGAATAATCGACGTGCCCCGTTCCCTTGCCCAGATATTGGTTACCGAATCCTTTTTTTCAACAGCATGAAACATGTCGGTATATTTTCTTTCGATCGTATCATTCACTTCCTTTACCGCAATTACATTCGTTATGTCATGGCCGGGAAACCAGCCGACATAGTCGGCATTGAAGGAGACAGCTTTGGGCATCGTACCTTCTCCATAATAGTTTAAAGCGCCGGCCTGTCCATAATTATCGCAAATGATGATCGTCTTTTTCTTTTCGCTGTCGGGCACCTGAACATACACCTGCTTTGCTTTTAAAGCCATCTCCCTCCAGCCCTGCATGTCCGCAAAGTCCTGTGGCAGCATATGATCCTTTCCATCCTCCCATTTCAAGAGTCCAAGCTTTTGAAACCGCTCTGCGTGGTTGCGGATCTGTTGCGGCGTCATAAGAGGCAGGAGCAATTTCGCCAGTAAAATGAAAGCCACAGTATTGACCACAACAATTGAGGGCAGGATAAACCGGGACCATTTTCTTTTAAAGTAACGGTCAAGAAAAGCCGAACCCACCGCTACCAACACGGGATAAAGCCCAAGGGAATAATAATCCTTTCCTCTCATCACCAGGAAGATCGCGATGATAAAAACATAGCTCCATCCAACGATCCGGTATGGTTTCAACGGAGGATAAAGCCACAAACCGAAAAAGGCCGAGATCAGGACCAGATCGCCGACAAAAAAGAAGAGCGCCTGAAAAAATAAAAAATCTTTCCGGCTCACATTATTGAGCTGGCGACTCGTCAGCTCGTGCATATGATGCACAACAGGCAGGCGGTGCTGCAATTGCCACACGATGTTAGGGAGCACGATCATAAAAGCGATCAACATGCCCGAATAAAAATACCTGTTCACAAATATCGATCGCTCTTTCGTCAACACAAATGCAGGCGCCAGGCCAACGAGCAGGAAGGCTACGTTATATTTATTCAGAATGGCCAGTCCAATCGCAGGCCCCAGCCAAAGGAGCCATTTGTTTTCTTGGCTATGCACATATTTTATAAGCAGGTAATAAATGGCCGTCCAGGAAAGAATGTCGAATGAATTGGGTTGAAAAAGGATGTCGAGCCGGAACAGCACGGAACAAATAAGGAGCAGCGCCGTCGATATCTTCGCAGTAAGTCCTCCTCCGAGTTCGTGTACGATGAGCCAGCAGAACGCGAGGGTGAATGCACCGAACATCGCGGGGAAAAAATGTACAACGGTAACACTGCTGCCCAACAAATGAACGAGCGATCCGATCCATGCAGTGAGCGGCGGCACTGAAACATAACCGAACGCAGGATGGGATGATTGATCGAGATAGAGGTATTCATCACGATGGAGTTCATAAACGGGATTGACCGCCACGAGCTCGAGCACAATTTTGAGCGCCATGAAGAACAGCAGTAGTATCTGGTATTGACGGGTTGCTTTGGTGAAAGCAGGCATCGGCACAAACTTGAGATATTAAGTTATCACAAATTATCTGCAGTATACCCAGCCAGGAGATGAAGAAAGCGAATAACAGAGCGCGAGCGAGGATATTGATGACAAGCTCAGTGCCTTGAGCTTTTGCCCCGGTGACGGGATGAACTCTTAGCCCTTGCGTCTTCTTTGCGTTTCATCATGTGAGGTTCGCCGGTGTCTCCTGCTCTTATCTATTTTCGAGGGACAGGAGATTTTTGTGAAGGGATTGCAGTGAACAATCCTTAAATCCCCGTGTCCCTTTGCTAACTATTGACGAAGATGCTCCAGGTGCACAGGAGACACGGGGCGGACCACAAAGAGAAAGAGAAGGAGAAAACCAGTAGTAAACTTTGTGCTTTGAGCCTTTTGACTTTTGACTTTTGACTTTTGAATTCGGATCAATGTTCGCTCCGTGTCTCCTCTCTTTGTATTTTCAAGCGACACGGGGATTTCAGTGAATGGATTCTAAATCCCAGTGTCCCCTAGTTCATTATTGACGAAGATGCTTCTGTTGCACGGGAGACACGAGGCGGACTAAACAACGCAAAGCATTTCAAAGCTCCACTGTCCGCCCGGGGTCTTCTGCTCAGACCTTTTTGAATGCAGAGACCCCGGGAACTCCAGTGAACGATTTCAGATCCCAGTGCCCCTAATTTAATTATCGACGAAGATTGTGTTGTTGCGTGGCATACGCGAGGCGGACCAAAACCAAACCAGTGTTCCTTTGCGCTTCTTTGTTTAAAGGCCCTTTGAGTGTGTGCGGCAGCTCGTTGGCATTTATAAGATAAAATTTATATCTTGTTCCTAGTCGGCCTTAACAGCTGCCTATAAATCCGTATTCATGAAAAAACTACTGCTTTGTTTTTGCTGGCTGCCCTTGTTTGTCAGCGCCCAAAACGTTTATTTTTCTGCCCGGCTTGGTCTTGCCGGTTACCATGGCGACCTGAAGCCCCTTTCGAAGCCCTTCTCTCAAATGAAGTTCCTGAAATCGATCGGCGCACAGTACGACCTTACGGAACACATTGCTGCACGCACGTATTTAACCTTTACAAAACTGCAGGCGGACGACAAAAGAGGAACGGCTGCCATGCGACAGCGCAACCTCAATTTTCAAACGAAGCTGTTCGACTGGGAAGTAACCGGCCAGTATAGCTTTTTCAGCCTGAACTACCGTTGGTGGACGCCCTATATTTTTACGGGTCTTTCGCTGTATCATTACGATCCCTTCACGAAGGATGCGGAAGGCAAAAAGGTTTATCTCATACCGCTTAGCACTGAAGGCCAGGGTTTTCAATCAAAGCCATATAAGAAAACGCAGCTTGGGATTCCAATCGGTATCGGCGCCAATTATTCGCTCGGGGAGGATACGCGCATTGGCCTTGAATTCGGCTACCGCAAAATATTTACCGATTATCTCGACGATGTGAGTACGGCATATGTGGATGAAACAAGCCTGCGCAATGCAAGAGGCCAGCAGGCGGTTGACATGGCATGGAGGGGCGGCGCTGTAACAGGCAATCCATATCCGGCAGCCGGCACTCCGCGCGGCAATGCGCAGACAAAGGATGGTTATTACTATGTTGCCGTAACCTTTATCATCCGCTACTGGTTTGATAAATACAAAGAGATAGCAGGCATGCCGGGAGGAGGCAAAGAGAAAAAAGTGGGATGTCCGATGGCCAGGCGTCAAGGCTACTGATCATTTACCGTACGCGATCCGAAAAAAATAAGGGCACCGGCTGGTGCCCTTTCGAATAACCAATACCTCAAGCGAAACTTATTCTGTCCGCAGATTTCTCACCGGATTCGTCGTTGCGGCCCTGATTGCCTGAACACTGACCGTAAACAGGCTGATGAGGATGGCAAGAACAGCGGTTCCCGCAAAAATCCACCACGCGAGTGCTGCATGGTACGCATAATTCTGTAACCACGAGTGCATGAAGTAATAGGCGAGCGGCGAAGCAATCAGAAGCGCTATCATTACCAGTAACACAAAGTCCCTGCACAGCAATTGCCAGAGCTGATACACTGTGGCACCCAAAACTTTTCTGATGCCGATTTCTTTTGTACGCTTTTCCGCAATAAAGCTGGCCATACCAAAAAGTCCAAGACAGCTGATAAAGATTGCGAGCACCGTAAAAATGCAGGATAGCTTTCCGGTTTTTTCTTCGTCTCCGAACTTTCTTGCATGGTCCTCATCAACGAAACGAAAGTCGAAGGGTTGGGAAGGGTTATATTTTTTAAACACGGTCTCCATTTTCGATAGCGCTCGTTTTATGTCGGACGAAGGTGAAAGTTTCGCGATCAGCACGCTGCCCTGGTAAGGAGAAAGGTGGAAAAACGTTGGCCGGACGGGCGCATAAGGTGATTCGATCAGCATGTCTCTTATAACACCAATGATCCGATAGGGCTTTCCATCCCAGCGAACGGTTTCCCCCACGGGTTCTTTAAATCCCATGAACTTCACGGCTGATTCATTAACAACAAAAGCCGCTGAATCGGTAGGGAAATCTTTTGAAAAATCTCTTCCTTCGATAAATTGCCAGCCGACCGTCTTTCCATAATCATATGAAACATCGATGTTTGGAATTTCAACGGCGGCACGAGGATCTTTGCCCTTCCAGTCAAAACCTGCATTGGTTGACCATACCGCGGTCGTTGGGCTTCCCGCCTCTGCCATATTTGCAATCGCTCCATTTTTCACCAGTTCGTTCTTTACCACTTCAAAATGATCATGAAGGTCTGAGGTGATCATTGGGATCGTGATCAATCCGTTCCTGTCATAGCCAAGCGGCCGGCTTTTGGCAAACCGGACCTGTCTGAAAACCATTGCCGTGGCAATGATGAGAAAGACTGAAATGCAAAACTGCAGCACGACCAACACCTTGCGTGGTAAGGCCGCGAATCGCCCTGTTTTGAAATTACCTTTCAATACTTTCACCGGTCTGAATGCTGACAAATACAAAGCCGGATAGCTTCCTGCGATCAATCCTGTAAATAAACAGAACACAATGCCCTGCAACCAGAATAGCGGCTGTGTGGAAGGGATGGAAATTTTCTTTTCGGCGATCTCATTGAAAAGCGGCAGGGTCAGCTGCACCAATGCGAGCGAAAACCCGAAGGACAATGCGGCAATGCAACAGGATTCAACAAAGAATTGTGTGATCAATTGCCGTCGCATCGAACCGACAGATTTGCGTATACCTACTTCCTTTGCCCGCCTTTCAGACCGGGCCGTACTCAGGTTCATGAAATTGATGCAGGCCAGCAGCAGTACAAACGCACCGACCATGGCAAACAGCCACACGTTCTGCGCCTTCCCCTCCAGGTTTATGCCGTTCTTAAAATCGGGATACAAATGCCATTTGCTCATGGGCTGCAGAAAAACGCTCTGTTCCTGCGTCAGCTCATTCCTGTTCACTTTGTCGCGCTTGATGTTTTTGATCTTTGCCGATAATTTTTTCATGTCTCTGCCATCAGCCACCTGCACATAATTCAAATAACAGTTACACCTCCACGGATCGTCACTGTTTCTCAAACCCTGGCTGGTCACGAATAATTCCCATGGTGCTATAAATTGGAGGTCTGCAAACGAAGAGCTGAACGGCAGGTCTTCATAAATGCCTGTGAGTTTTACATCGAGCCGGTTATCGAGTTTAATGGTCTTACCCATCGGATCTTCATTACCGAAGAGCGCTTTTGCCGAAGAAGCGGAAAGAAAGACCGAATACGGCTCATTCAAACTTTTCCGTACGCCTTTCAGCATCTTAATATCCAGCATGTCAAGTGCATCCGGCTCAAGGAACCTTCCGGGCTTTGAGATCTTTTTTTCGCCCAAAGCAAGAATATGATTTTCACTCCACGTAGACATCGTCGAGTATTTGAAATCGGCCGGATAAGTTCTCTTCAAAGTTTCACCCATAAGAAAGGGCACAGCAATTCCGGTGACCGTTTCGCCATTCATCTTCGCATGCTGCATGACCTGGGCGATACGTTGATAATTCTTAAAATTCGTGTCGAAGGACAATTCATCGTGCACCCAGAGTCCGATCAGCATGGCTACTGCCATACCGATAGATAAACCGCCGATGTTAATGATGGAGGAGAACCTGTTCTTTGAAAGGTTCCGTAAAGCGATGGTCAGATAGTTTTTGAACATATAATTAAGCCCCTACCCGGCTGGCTGCAAGCAAAGGCTTACAGGGCGTCCGCAACACAGAAAGTGCCAGATTTTAAATTCCTCTTTTTCAATAATTTATTGGAGGCTTATGGAAGGCATTGTCTGGTTTCGATACAGTAAATGTTCAGTTATGCGATACCGGACTGCAAAAAACGGTTAATGATGGTCGTTATAGTTGAAACGCATGGCGTTCTCGTAGCGCCGCGGATTTTTTCACGGCTGGCAATAGATCCGTCACGCATTAAGTCTGTTGAAACATGATGATAGCGGCGCGAAGCTTTACCAGCTGCCTGTGGCGCCGCCGCCGGAGAAATCTCCGCCGCCGCCTCCTCCAAAATCGCCAAAGCCCGATGAGCCGTCGGAAGAACTTTGTGAACCGGAATAGTCCGGGTAAGTGCTGGCAAAATAAGTGGAGCCGATCCCGATGTACACTCCATTCACCGTGTTCTTCCGCACATATTTGCGCTTATACCGCCAGGCCCAAACACAGAATCCTATCAGTCCACCCGCGATGAACCAGAGGGCTATGTTGCCGTACTTGTCATACTGCGCCTTCTTTTTTTCAAACTCTTTTCTTTCGCGAGCCCATTCGTCTGAAAGCTCTGATGCTTCATCAGCCACAATCGTGCTGCCCTCGAGGTACGCGGGCGTGCTTGCTTCATGAAATGTGTCGGCCGGCGCAGATAATCTTCTTCCTTGCAATTGATCATTTACCTGTTGGATAAGTTGGGTGAGCGCATTATAATATTCTTTTCTCCTAAGAAAAGGCCTGAGGTTATCGATCATTTGAGCAGCCGTCATGTCGGGAATATCACCGCCGAGATGCGAGGCCACCTCCAGTCTTTGAATTCTTTGATTCAGTGCCGCCACGTATACCAAACCGTTGTGTCCTATGCCCACCTTCCACTTATTACCGATTTCCCTGGCATAATCTTCAATAGAAACGTCAGAAGGCAGATCATCAACCAGCACGATAGCCATTTGCACGGTGGTAACGTTTTCCAATTGCAATAACTGTTCATTGAGCTGGCGGATCTCGGCCGGCGAGAGCGTATTTGTATAATCGTTTACATAAGTGTCAGGCTTGCGATCGGGAACCTGGCCGAATGCCGTACATGGCAGCAGGATAAAAAGGATGAAACGGCACAGACCTCGACGGGGCATCCTGAAAAATAAAGTGGAAAAACTGAAGGACAAAACCAGCAAACTGCATTTGTTTCCAGCCTGGGCTGTCAAAAATTTTTATCTGAAAACATGGGGGCATTGTTTCCGCTTTGGCTTATCGTATTCTCAAAGAGCTCATGATCTGATCAGCGACAGACGCCCATCGCGATTGGAGCTTTTCAATACAATTGAATGTGCAGAACAAGATCTTTCCATCGACGACTGCAAAAAAATAATGATTGAACACTTTTTGATCGATCGCCTGGCTGATAAATTTAAAATAGGCAACCTTGTGCCCATTTACCGTCTTCAAACCTTCATCCAGTATGGTTACGTCAGGTCTGCGCTCTTTTAAGCCGCGCAGCTGGAAATCCTTAAAAGCCGTGAGCTGACCTTCGTTTGCAGGCTGGCCGGTCCGATCGGCAATAAAGTTTATTTCCCCGTCCTTATCCGAAAGCACAAACATTGGTCTGTCAGTTTTGTGGTATTTCGCGGTCCACATCTCCTCCGACATCGGGGCGAGACCGTCGGGAACAAGGATGCTTAATTTTCCGGACAACAGAGGGACGGTGTCAAGCTTTGGTTGCGCAAAAGCAAAGATCGGAAGAAACACAAGGGCAAGAAGCTTCATCTTATAAAGGTTCGGAAAAAATCCCGGCAGGTTGGTCTTCATCATTAAAATTAGTAGAAAGAAAAAAATAGCGGCCAAACGGGCCGCTATTTTTATGTT
>DATMHB010000196.1:0-3169 GCA_035555175.1 Flavisolibacter sp.
TGATACCATTATTCACTATGCCGAGACGGCGAAAAAGAATTTTGCGGACATCAGGCAGTCGAGACCAAAAGATATGGAAAACGTGCGGCGCAGCTTCGATGAACTGGTCGAGAATATCAGGTTCGCGCGGTGCAGGCCGAATGAAGGATATATACGTGCGTTGGGATTGAAGTTTGTGGCAATAGAGTAGAGATGGAGAAAGGAAGCGAGATAGAGGCGCATGCTAAGTGTTGAAACGCTCTGCACGAAGTTTCGGCTTTGCCTTTGCCTGTTCACTTCCTGTCGAGAGCAATAGTGAGGATCAGCGTTATTCCCTGCCGCCTTCCCAAACTTCGTCCATTCCCTCGTATTCAAACCAGTCGAAGTGGGCTTTGTTGATGGAAGGTTTGCCGAGTGAGGTAGCATAGACACCGAAGATGCAACCCACAAATCCACCGGCTGTTCTTGTACTCAGGAATCTTGCGTCGATATCCTTTGCCAACAATGACCAATTATTTTTGCCCATACAATAATAAAAATGATACCGGTCTTTTTCAGCCGTGATCTGTAACGAAAGAAGTTCGCGATCCGCAATTTCAATTTCGTGCTCCAGCACGAGTTTCATTGCGCTTTCGTCCCGGGGCATTAGCTGTGATCGATAGAGCTGAATAAAAGGCCGATCATTTTTTACTGACTGACACAAAAAATAAAAATGGTCTTCATTCTGAAATACGAGCAGGCCGGCCTTTTCGTTTTCGTCCGTTGCACGGAATAACAAAGCAGTGCGTGCCGAACAACTCAGATGCTGCTGCCTTCTTGCAAGCAGGGAAGGATTGCTTCTACCCGCGCAGGTGTCCGGTCGTAACTTCAGTGAAACAAAACCTTTCAACTCGGCAAGTTCATACCATCGCGAATGAGGCGTTCTCAGAAACGTCCATTCTTCATTCAACGATGTGTCGTTGAAGTCATCGCGATAGGAAAAATTGCCGCTTCGTCGGTTATAGCCGTCTTGTTTTTTTTCGGGCAGAGGAAGACCATAACGGTAACCCACATCCTCTTTTCCTTCATTCAATAGCGGCCAGTCGTCGGTCCAGGTCACAGGCACAAGGAAGGTTTCTCTTCCTGTATTATAATGGTCGCCGTCGTAGGGACGGCAGCCCAAAAAAACAGCCTGCCAGTTGTCCTTGCCGGCGTCAACAAGATCGGCATGGCCGGTAGATGTCACAGGAAATGCACGCTCTGCCGCCAGGTGGCTTTGACAAAGCACCGGATTTTTTTCATAAGGGATGAACGGACCTTCAATGCTTTTACTCCTGAAAACTACCACTGAATGGTCGAAGCCTGTTCCACCTTCAGCAGCGATGAGATAAAAAAAATCTTTCCGTTGTAGCAGGTGCGGTCCTTCGATCCAGATCGGCTTTTTTGAGATATCGGTTCCACCGTTCACAAGAATGATTTCATCATCCTGCGCTTGCAATAAAACAGGGTCAAAAGACCGCATGCGGATGGTGCGATGACCATTGTATAGCGCTTTGTCGTGGGGAGCTGCACTATTGTATACAAGCCAGGCCTGTCCGTTTTCTTCAAAAAAGAGGGAAGGATCGATTCCTTTTACATTGGGCAGCCATACCGGATCAGACCACGGACCGGCGGGATCCACTGCTGTGACTACGAAGTTTCCTTTTCCATCAACCAGCGTACAGGTACAATAAAACAAGCCGTCATGGTGCCGTATGGATGGTGCGAATATGCCTTTTGAAACGCCGAAGCCCGTCAGGTCCAACTGTGTGGTTCTATCGAGTACATGTCCTGCGAGCTTCCAGTTCACCAGATCATAACTATGAAATACGGGTATGGCCGGAAAATAAGCAAAGGTGGAGCATACAAGAAAATATTCATCATCCTTCCTGCAGATGCTGGGGTCGGGATAAAATCCGGCAAGGATCGGGTTGGTGTAAGCGGGGGTCGTATTTAGTTCAGGAGTGGAAGTCAATGCAAAGTTCAAAAGTCAAAATTCAAAAGTTGTTCTGCTGCAGGGGTACGGTCGTCTCGCTCTCGCTCTGTTTCCCGCTCTGTACTTCGCTTTGTCAGCCGAAGGTCTAGCGAAGGCGGGCTTTGTCCGCTGAAGCCCTGGCGCAGGCGGGCTCTCTTTCCCGCTCCGATCTTTCTTATCTCAGGTCTTTGATCTGCACTGCGTCCATGTCCGTGAATACCATGTTTTCTCCGGCCATGGCCCAGATAAAAGAATAGTTGCCCGTAGCGACGCCACTGTGAATGCTCCAGCTGGGAGAGATCACCGCCTGCTCATTATCCATGAATATGTGCCTGGTTTCATGCGGTTCGCCCATGAAGTGAACGACACGCTGACCATCTGCAAGGTCAAAATAAAAATAGGCCTCCATTCTGCGGTCGTGTGTATGCGGCGGCATCGTATTCCAGATGCTTCCTTTTTTAAATGTGGTAACTCCCAGCACCAATTGGCAACTGCGCAATCCGTCGGCATGAATGTATTTATTAATGACGCGGTGATTATTATTGTCGAGACTACCCAATTCTGCGGGCGAGGCCTCGGAAGGTTTCATGAGGCGCGTTGGATATTCGTGGTGCGCAGGACAGGAGAACAGAATGAATTTTGCCGGGGTTTCCGCCTGCTCACTGCTGAATACGATCTTTTTTTTGCCCAAGCCTATATAAAGGCAATCGAGTTTGTCCATCGCGAACTGCTCGCCATCAACAGAAACGCTGCCTCTGCCGGCAATTGAAACAACTCCAAGTTCCCTGCGGCTTAAAAAATATTCCGATTTCAATTCTTCATAAGTGCCGAGCTCAAGCGGCGACCCCGCGGGAACGGCGGCACCCACGATCATGCGATCATAGTGGGTGTAAGCACATTCAATTTTTCCCTGGGCAACAATAGTATCCAATAAAAATTTTTTTCTGATGTCCTGTGTCGTGTAGCGAACAAAGTCTTCCGGATGCACCTGGTGAATGATCTTCATAAATCTGTTTAAAATTTTCTAATGGGCTGGCTGCCGCGGGACAAAAGGCTTAAAGCACTCCCGCTGCGGCCGCGCTTACTGCCCTCGCTCTCCGTCTTCTATGCAGAAGCCTCGGCGTAGGCGGGCCTTGTCCGCCGAAGCCTTGGCGTAGATGGGCTCTGTTTCGCGCAAATCCACAGAGCTGCAAAGTT
>DATMHB010000197.1:0-2895 GCA_035555175.1 Flavisolibacter sp.
CAGCCCTTCTACATCGCCGGACCGAAACGTATATCCATTGACTCCTTCGTGTACGAGGTCGCGGGCACAACCCGCCTTGTCTGAAACGAGCACTGCTATTCCTGCCGCCATCGCTTCATTCACCGCAAGCCCCCATGTTTCCCCCGGCCCTTGTGAAGGCAGGCAGAAAAGATCAGCGGCCTGATATACAACAGGCATCATCGACTGATTTTGAAAGTCTATAAATGACACGTTTGAGAACCCTTTTGTCTTTGCCTGCTGCTTCAGACCTTCCTCCAGTAAGCCGTTACCAACAATCAAAAGTTGATGGTGCCTTTGATCCAGCCTGCTGAAAGCTTCAATAAGTGTTGAAGGATCTTTTTTTGACTCCAGCTTCCCTGCAAATAGCGCCAGTATATCATTTTCTTTGATGCCGAACCGCCTTCTTAGCGAATTTGCTTCGGCCTTCCTGTCCTGTGCAAATCTTGCGTTATCGATAGCATGTGGAACAAAAACAAGTTGTTCTTCTTTCAATCCAAATTGCAGAAAATAATCTTTGTTTTCTTTTCCCACATAAAGAGCAAGGTCCACATGGCTAAACACGCGCTTTAAGCCAAAGCTCCTCATCCAGCGCCTCCAAACCGTCTTTGTATCGATAAGTGTCGAATCGCCCCTGAACAAAATCTTGATCTTCTTTTTAAAAAAACGCATCAGGTCCAGATGGCTTTGGTAATTCCATCCGTACACCAACAAAGCATCAGGATCAAATTTCTCGATCGCTGCCCTAGCATCCGGATTTTTTATGCCGCCAAAATGATGGAGGCCGGGTTTCTTCGCGGTGTTCTCCAGGAATTCGTATGCATATCCTTCCAACAGCGGAATATCCCATTCGATGTCTTTTCCAAATCCACGGTCGTATTTTGATGCAGCAGCCGTACCAACCGTGTAAAACACTTTGATGTCGATCTTACCTCTTGCGGCCAACAGTTGAAACACAGGCGAATAATACTGAACAGGATGACTGAGAATAACGGCAAGTCTTTTCACTTCAGCTATGCACTCCTTCTTTTCTTTTCAACGCCACTGCCTCATCCAGGGCGGCAGACAATGACCGCGTAATAATGAAAGCGGAATATTTTTGAAATTCCTGCATGTCTATTTGCGCCGGGTCAAATTTGCGCGCCATGTCACGATAGCAATTCCAACACTTCACAAATTCCCTTCCGATTTTCTCGACATCCTCTTGTCCGTTAAATGCAAGATCCAACCCTGCGTGACTGGCGTTGATCACGTGGCCGGCAGTACTTTTTTCATGCAGGATGGCGAACACGGGCTTATGGCTTAAGACCGCCTGATACAGTTTCGATGGTGTATAGTGCGGCTCTGTACTCCCGAGGATGAAAATACCGTCGGACGCGGAAAGGTGTGTAAGCACATCAAGGTAAGGAATACGCTTCGGGTATTCGAATACCGTGTTCTCCCACAAACCCAAAGGCTCTGCATGTGGTTTGATATTAAAACCACCGGAGTTATTCGGCGACGTGCCTGTTCCAATAAAATGAAAGCGGACGTTCCTGAATTCCTCTTTGTTTCGTGCCATCGCATGAAGCACCTGCTTCAGCGGCTCGAATGCCCTGGGCAGCATCGCGCCCGCATACACCATATCCACAATGCCCTCTTCCTTTTTAAAAAGATACGGCTGCAGCGCTTTCGTCTTTACAAATTCATGATCGCTCGCTTCTCCGCCATAAGGCATGGCTGCAGTGATCACATCGCGAAGATGTTCATTGCGCTTCAGCACGTCTTCGAAGTAGCCGGGCGCCACGCCGGTAATGAGCGCAACATTCTTTACGGCAACGGGTTCAAGCCACTCGCCGAGCTTCATGCTCCACCAGTGCCTGCTGAATTTCCTTTCCGTTCCAGGCCAGCGATGCACCCAGGGATCTATATAATCGATGCCGAAGGGAATTCCTGTTTTCCGGAAAACCATCCTTCCCAGAAGGGCTGCATAATTGGAAGGAATGGGAATAAAAAGAAAATCGATCTTTTCTTTCCTCGCCAATTCAATGATCTTTTTGTACATGAAATAAAAGCCCCTGACGCCAATGTCGCCGATGGTCCTGATCGGCTTTACCGGCAGCGCCTTCACCTTCTCTATCCTCAATCCTGCAGGCAGCATTTCATGCAGGTTCCAGTCCGGTGATTCCTCATAATAATCAGGATGCACGGTGACAATGATCGGTTCCCACCCGAACGAAGGCAGGTGTTGGGCGAACAGCCTTGTCCTGTGTACTGCCGCCAGGTTCGAGGGGGGGAAATGAGGCGCAACAATGATGATCTTCTTCATAAACATCCGGCGAACAATTGATCAAGTGTTCGCGTGAGTTTTTCTTTTTCGTTTTCCCAGTTCAAACTCGTCTCACCAAGGCAACGCGCAGCAGCCTTTTGCCGTGCCAGCAGCGCAGGGTCCTGCAACCATTTTTCCAATTGCCTGCAAACAGAATCGGCATCGTTGATCTTATACATGAAGCCTATTGAAGCATGGGCTTCATAAAATTCTTTTTGGGCCTGCGTATCAGACAGCAACAAGGCCAATCCGCACTGCAGATAAGAAAATAATTTATTGGTAAGACAATATTGGCGGTTCACTGTGCTGCCGGTCTCGGATGCAATGCCTATATCATGCCGGCCGATCTCTTCTTCAAGCGCATCAGGCGAAATGACCCCCCTGAAGGCGATGGTATGCGCGGAACCCGGCGCCAATAATGCTTCAAAATATTTCCTGTTCTGTTCCGACACTTCACCGATGATGGATAAATGTAGCCCCGGTGAAGAAATTTTATCCATGCCGCGAAAAATATCCTGCAGGCCCCTGTCCTTCCCAACCACTTGAGAGAACCAGACCATGGATAAGGC
>DATMHB010000198.1:0-4798 GCA_035555175.1 Flavisolibacter sp.
AAGAGTGATGGTATGTCCGATGGTGAAAGCCGTGATCAGGATCAATACCTGCCGCCAGTCTTTCAGGAGATAGATGGCGGCCAGGGCGGCAATGAAGAATATATGGTCGAGGGCGTCCTTATTGATGATATGTTCCCACCCAATCTTAAAATAAAAGCTAAAGTCGCTCATGCGTATATTTGGCAAATTGATCTTTTCAACTCTCTTTTTAACTTTCCGGCTTCAAAATAAACTACAGTTTTGCAACGATAAAATTTAGTTCATGGCCCTTACTCTTCATCAATGGTTGCTGTTCGTAGCGGTATGGCTGTTTTCCGGTCCCTCATTTTCAACGGCCGCGCATCCCAGATCTTTGCATCCTTTTTATATTTCGGTAACAGAGATCAACCACAATGCAGGAAACCAGAGCCTTGAGATCAGCTGCAAGATGTTCGCGGAAGACCTCGAACTGCAGCTGGAAAAAAATTACAGGACGACGCTTGACATATCGGCCGAAAAAGATAAAGCCATTTTTGATAAATATATTCATGATTACGTGGGCAGGCATTTGGCGATAACCGTCGATGGCAAGCCAGCCACGCTTTCCTATGTAGGATTCGAAAAAGAAAAAGAGTCCGTGTATTGCTATTTTGAAGCAGATCACGTTCCAGCCCCTCACAAGATCGACATCATGAACAGCCTGCTGCATGATTTCAACGAAGAACAGATCAATATCATTCACGTGACGGTTAACGGCCGCCGCCAAAGCACCAAGCTGAATTATCCGGACAAGCAGGCAAGCTTTAGTTTTTAGTGAAGCGATAAGGCCGCCGGCACAAATTCAACCGATGACGTGGCTGCCGCGAAGGTTGTAACCAAAAAAACTCTTCATCCGCCCGAATAAATTTGCAACCGTTGAAGAGGGGTTAATCCTCTTCCATTTCATCGATGATCTCCTGGCTGGGCTTCACCAGTACCTTATCGATGCGATGGCCATCCATGTCCATGACTTCAAGATCGAACCCTCTCCACTTGAGGCGATCGCCGGTTTGAGGAATGCGCTCCAGTTCCTGAAGAATGCAACCGGCTAATGTGTCAAATCCGTATTCTTCCTGGCTGGCCCAGTCGGCCTTGTCGAAACGGCTGAGAAAATCGTAAAAAGGGATCTGTGCATCTACAAGATAGCTTCCGTCCTCGCGCTGAACGATCTCGTAATCTTCGATGCCGGTTTGAGGAATGTCACCCACGATAGCCTCGAGGATATCGTTGAGCGTGATCATTCCCTGAAGACTGCCGTATTCATCCACGATGAAACAGGAATGATTCTTGGTCTCCTTGAATTTTTCCATCACCTGGTACGCGGTATTATTTTCGGGGACGAACATTGCGGGTTGCACAATGTCCTTGAAGAGCGTAAAGTCGTCTATGATGTACAGGTCCTTGATCGATACCATGCCCTTGATATTGTCGATGGTACCGTCGCAGATCGGATATACAGAATGAGGCTCCTGTACAATTTTCTCCCTTATCTTTTCTTCATTGTCGTTGAGGTCGAACCAGATGATGTCGCTGCGGTGTGTCATGAGCGAAGTGATGTTGCGATCGCCGAGGTGAAAGATCCTTTCGATGAGTTCTTTTTCTTCCTCTTCTATGCTGCCAGATTCTGTTCCTTCATTGATGATGGCCTTGATCTCATCCTCCGTCACCGATTCATCCTTTGTTTTCCGGATATTGAAAATTTTAAAAATGAGATTGCTCGTTTTGTTCAATAACCATACTATGGGATAGGTAACTTTTGCAAATGCCCGCATAGGACCCGCAACGATCTTTGCGATACGCTCCGCATTGAGCAGGCCGATCCTTTTTGGAATGAGTTCGCCAAAAACAATTGAAAGAAAAGTGACGATGATCACCACGATGGTTGTGGCAATAGTTTCGGCATAAGGTGCCAACACTTCAATTTTTGCAATGGATGGGGTGAGCTGTTTTCCGAACCGTTCGCCTGAATACACGCCGGTTAAAATAGCGATCAGCGTGATGCCGATCTGCGCAGCTGAAAGAAAAAGTTCGGGACTATTGGAAAGACGGAGCGCGGATTCCGCCTTCGTATCCCCTTTTTCCGCCATGCTCTCCAGCCTCGGCTTTCGCGCCGACACCAGTGCAATCTCCGACATCACAAAAAGTCCGTTCACAATGATAAGGCCCAGCAGTATGACTATCTCCATTTATAAAATTTGATGATCGAGGTTAAAGTTTCTCCATTTGCTATGAAAAATCCAGGCCGTCAAACTGCCTACAAGCATACCCAACAGGGCACCTCCGGCAACGTCGAGCGGATAGTGTACACCCACATACACTTGTGCATAGCCGATGAAAAAAGCCCACAGATATGCGAGGTACATCCATTTTTTAAAGACCCCTTTGAAGGTAAGAACAGCGAAAGTGGCAATACCAAAATGGTTCGCGGCATGATTTGAAACAAAACTAAAACTACCTGAACATTGTTTCAGCAATAATCGTACATGAAAAAAGAAGGCCGGGTCCTGGCAGGGTCTCAACCGCTGAAAAGCTTCCTTTACGATCCGCGCACCGATCACATCCGTAAGCGCCACGGTACAGACAAAAGCCACGCTCCACCAAAGGCCTTTCTTCCCATAATTGAGGAGCATGAAAACCACCACAAAAGTGTAAAGCGGCACCCAGAACATGGAATTCCGGAAATACGGCAGAACCTGATCAAAAACGGGGTTGGTCCACTGGCCGTTGAGCTTTATAAATAGCCATTTGTCCCATTCATCGATCCTTTGCCAAAGCGAAGCGTTCAGCGCCGTGCGATACATGGGGCAAAAGTAAGCGAAGAACTTGCCTTCTTTACCGAATAAATACAACAGCACAGCCTAAAAAATCGTTTTTTTGCAGTTCGGCCCCCTTAAATCGATTCATGCTTCATGCTCGTAAGATTCCGCTTGCCAAAAACATTACTTTGGGTATTTAACCTCCTGATCATCTTTCTGATGATGTTCACGGCGTACAGGTTAATCACCCTAATGGCTTTCCGCCCCGAAGGGGAAGATTGGAGCGGGCTCGTCCCTTCGTTTTTTCTTGGGCTTCGCTTCGACCTGCGATGGATCAGCATCATCCTTCTCCCTATTATCACAGCCAGCCTTATCCCTCAATTCTCACCCTTCTATTCATTACGGAACAGGAAGATCTGGACCTGGTACCTCGCGATCGTAACCTTTTTGGTGATCTTTTTCTTTGCTGCTGACTTTGGTTGTTTTTCATACAACCGGACCCGGCTGAACGCCAGCGCACTGAACTTTGTCGAAGATCCGAAGATCTCGGCTGCCATGTTATGGCAGTCGTATCCTATCGTTTGGATGCTGCTGGGTTTGTTTGTTGCCGTAGTGCTGCTCCGGCTGATGTTCAGGCGACTTCATGGCAAGGTGATGATATTCACTGAAGGCAAGGGCATTACCTATCAGCGCAAATGGTTTTTCGGCGCCATTTTGTTTTTTTCCTTTCTTGCTTATGGCAACCTGGGGGTCGAGCCGCTTAAATGGAATGCAGCTTTTCATTTCAATGACAGCTTCAAGTCTTATCTCGCCCTCAATCCACTCCAGAATTTTTTTACCACACTTAGGTTCCGCAAGCCCCAATACAACGAAACGGAAGCGAGACAGTATTATCCGCTGATGAAGGAATGGATGGGTTTAAGCAGCAACACTTTTTCTTATAAGCGTTCGGTAAAACCGCGGCCAGGCTCGCTCACTTCCCGGCCGAACGTGGTGCTGGTGATCTGTGAATCGTTCAGCATGTACAAGAGCAGCATGAGCGGCAATACACTGAACACCACCCCCTTCTTCAAATCCATGTGCGACAGCGGCATCTTTTTCAACCGTTGCTTTACTCCGCATTTTTCAACCGCACGCGGTTTGTTTGCTACGCTCACCGGCATCCCCGACGTGCAGTTGTCCAAATTCTCCACGCGGAATCCGCAGGCACTTGATCAGCATACCATCATCAATAATTTCGAAGGCTATCAGAAATTTTATTTTTTGGGCGGCAGCCCGAGCTTCAACAATTTCGAAGGCCTCGTAAAAAATATCGACGGCATCCAAATGAATGTGGAAGGTAATTTCGATTACAAGCCCGTAAATGTATGGGGCATTAGCGACAAAGACCTTTTCCTGGAAGCGAACAAGTTGTTCTCAAAACAGAAAGAACCGTTCTTCGCCATTGTGCAAACTGCCGATAACCACCGGCCATTCACCATTCCCCCTGAGGATGCTGCTTTCCAGAAAAAGCTGGTAACAAAGGACGAACTGGAAAAATGGGGCTTCGAGTCGGTAGAGGAATACAATGCTTTCCGGTACGCCGATTTTTGTTTTCAAAATTTTATTGAGACAGCCAAGAAGCAGCCCTACTTCGCTAACACCGTTTTTGTTTTTGTAGGCGACCATGGCGTTTCGGGTAATGCGCAATCGGTGTATCCAAAAGTTTGGACCGATGAACGGCTCACCGATGAACATGTGCCCCTTTTATTTTATGCTCCCAGATTGATGGCGCCGCAGAAGAGGGATGAAGTTGTGTCGCAGATCGACGTACTGCCCACCATCGCGGGCCTTACCGGACAGTCATATACAAATACAACCCTCGGACGCGACGTGCTGCACAACGATGGCGGGGGGCATTATGCATTTATCATTCTCCACGATGAGGGAAAGATAGGCATGGTGACCGATGATTTTTATTTTAGCAAAAACCTGAACTTCCAGCACGAAGAGCTGCATTTCCTTAATGACCATTCTTCTTACAC
>DATMHB010000199.1:0-9246 GCA_035555175.1 Flavisolibacter sp.
ATTTCAACACCTGATTTTTGCGTTGACACAAACGTGACGCGAATATTTATTCAAAGCCGACACGTCTTCCAAAATCCTCTGAAATCCAGTCTGGTAGCGGCTTAAAAAAAATCTTGCAACGTTGCTGATTTGTTAATTTCCTGTCATATTTTTGCTGCCGATTTGGGAAATTATCCACATTTCACCCCAATTGTTTCTATGAATATTTTACAGATCAATGCGAAGAAGAACATACTGATCGGACTTTTTTTCTTACTTACCTATACAATCAAAGCACAGGACGGAGGGCAAATTTTCAGACAGAATTGTGCAACCTGTCACGCACTCGATAAGATCGTAAGCGGTCCCGCACTACGGGGTGTTACGGGACGCGGGCCCTGGGCCGAAGACAGGACCAACCTTCACAAATGGGTACACAATCCAGGCGCATTCATTCCCACTACTCCGTACACACAGGCACTGCAGAAACAATTTGGACAGATCATGCCTTCATTTCCTCAATTGAAGGATGAAGAGATCGATGCCATTATTAAATATATCGAAACAGCGCCGCCCCCTGGATCAACAGGCGGCGGTGGCGGAGCCACGGCTGCTAATCCCGAAGAAAGCGATAACCGGAACGCCATCATCTTCGGAATTATTTCTCTGGTACTCGCGCTTTTTGCCCTCATCCTGATGCAGGTGAATGCGAACCTCAAAAAATTATCTGATGACAAGGAAAGGATCGCTCGTCCGGAGCCGGTTCCTTTCTATCGCAATAAAATTTATATCGCCCTGTTCGCCATTCTCTTCTTTGTTATCGGCGGATATTTTGTAGGCAAAGGCGCTATCGGACTAGGCCGACAGCAGGGATATGAGCCTACTCAGCCAATTTTTTATTCGCACAAAGTGCATGCGGGCATCAACCAGATCAGCTGTTTGTATTGCCATGGCGGAGCATGGGAAAGTAAGCATGCCGGCATTCCTACTCTCAATATTTGTATGAACTGCCACAAGGTGATCAATACTTATGAGAAAGGTCCGAAGCTGCATGATGAAGAAGGCAATGAGATCGACGGGACCGCAGAGATCCAGAAGCTCTATCGGTATGCGGGATTTACACCCGGGCCCGGCGCACAATGGGATCCTGCAAAAGGAAAATCTCCGGAGTGGGTAAAGATCCACAATCTTCCCGACCATGTGTATTTCAACCACGCTCAGCACGTAAAGGTCGGAAATGTGGCCTGCCAAACCTGCCATGGAAATATCCAGCAAATGGATAAAGTAAAACAGGAGGCTGAATTAAGCATGGGCTGGTGCATCAACTGTCACCGCGAAACAAAAGTCAATTTCAATTATAGCGACAGCACAGGTAATAAATTCTATAGCATTTACGAGAAATTCCATAACGATATCAAGGCTGGTAAAATGGACAGCGTGACGGTGAAAGATATCGGCGGACTGGAATGTCAGAAATGCCACTACTAAGATCACGTCCGGCGGGCCGGCCGGAGAGAAAGATAGTCAGTTTCCAAAAAGTACAGTTGAAGCGAGCATGAGCGATCGTCAACTGCTAATTAAAAAAATATGAGCGATAAAAAGTATTGGACCAGTTTCGCTGCACTGAAAAATAAAGAAGAACTTCAAAAGCTCACACAAAATGAATTCGCAGAAGACCTGCCTTTTGAAGACCTCGACGGAAAAGGTTTACTCGATGCCAAAACCCCACGCCGCGATTTTTTAAAATATCTTGGGTTCAGTACGGCTGCCGCCACGCTTGCAGCCAGTTGTAAAACACCCGTAAGAAAGGCTGTTCCATTCGTGAACAGGCCCGAGAATATTACGCCCGGTGTGGCAAAGTATTATGCCAGCACTTATGTTCAGGATGGCGACGTTGTTCCGGTAGTCGTAAAAGTAAGAGATGGCCGTCCCATTAAGATCGAGGGCAATGAGCTCTATCCGTTTACGAAAGGGGGTACTTCGCCCAGGGCGCAGGCATCTGTGCTCGACCTTTATGACATGTATCGTCTTCCTCATCCGAAGCGCAATACGGGGAAGGGTTTTGAAGAAGTGGCCAGCTTCGACCAGCTCGATTCACAGATCGGTGGCGCACTTGGAGCCGCGCGTCCGGTCGTGCTCCTTACAAGCACTATTGTTTCTCCTTCCACGCAACAGATCATTACGGATTTTCTTGGAAAATATCCCGGCAGCAGACATGTTCAATATGACGCAGTTTCGTACAGTGGTATGCTGCTCGCCAACGAATCCACCATGGGAAGAAGGGCCATTCCTTCTTACCAGTTCGATCGTGCTAAAGTGATCGTGAGCCTCGGTGCAGATTTTCTCGGAACATGGCTTTCACCCGTTGAATTTGCGCGCCAGTATTCTGTTGGCCGCAAGATCGATGAAAAAAACCCGGTGATGAGCAAGCACTACCAGTTTGAAAGTTTTCTCAGTATGACGGGGGCTTGTGCCGATGAACGCTTCACGCATCGTCCTTCCGAAACCGGACTCGTTGCAAACGCGCTGCTGGCCGCAGTGTCGGGTAGTGCAGCACCGAATGTGGGTTCGGCCGCATTGACGAATGGAATTGCGAAAGTTGCCAAAGACCTAATGGCCAACCGCGGCGCCGCACTGGTTGTTGCAGGCAGCAATGATCCGAATGTTCAAATCATCGTGAACGCGATCAATAATGCCATCGGTGCTTATGGATCTACTATAAATACCGGTGTCACGCTTAATTTCCGCCAGGGCGTTGATGCAGATATGGTGAACCTCGTGAATGCAATGAATGCAGGACAGGTTGGAGCCCTGCTTATTTACGGCGCCAATCCTGCCTACGATTATTTTGAAGCAGAAAAATTCAAGGCTGGTATTAAGAAAGTAAGACTTTCCGTTTCATTCAATGAAAAAATGGATGAGACCACGGAGCTCTGTCAGTATTCCATTCCCACTCACCATTATTTGGAAAGCTGGGGTGATGCAGAGCCAAGAACTGGTTATATTACCTTCATTCAGCCTACTATCTTCCCTTTATTTAAAACACGTCCTTTTCAGACTTCTCTACTGAAATGGACGGGCAACAATACAGATTACGAAACGTACTTCCGCACGTACTGGACGGGGAAGCTCGGCGGCCAGCAGGCTTTTGATGCCGCTTTGCAGGACGGTGTTCTGTTGCCTGGAGGCAAATCGGCAAGCGCACAGCAGGGAAATGTGTTCGGACAAACTGCGACGTCTCCCGGACAAATGCCCGTTGTACTTCCTACGGTGCAGACGGTACAACAAACTACCGATACCATTAACGCAAACGGAACCACCGAAAGAATTTCCACGGGTGTTCCTCCAACCACTGCGGGTGGCGGTTCATTTAATGGTGGCGGCGTTGTATCTGCAACCACGGCTTTGTCTTCGCGTAAGGCATCCGGCGGAAATGAGATCGTGTTGTACCAGAACGTTGCGATGCTTACCGGAAAGCAGGCCGGCAATCCCTGGCTGCTTGAATTGCCCGATCCGATCACGAGGGCAACATGGGATAACTATGCCATGATCTCTTCTGCAAAAGCAAAAGCATTGGGTATCGATTACGAGAGCACCGATTACGAATATTACCAGGGCAAACCGCTGATCGACATCACTGTCAATAACAAGAAGATCACCCTGCCTGCACTTGTTGTACCAGGCATGGATCCCAACACCATTGCAGTAGCGGTTGGATATGGACGCAGCGAAAGGTTTGCAAAGGCTACAGCAGGCGTTGGTCAGAATGTTTACCCCTTTGCGCGTTTCAATGGAACGACCATTGAATATTCAAACGACGTGACTATTTCCGACAAGACGCTGGGTGATTACAATATTGCCCGCGTACAGATGCATAATTCGTACGAAGGCAGGTCGGAAGTATTGAAAGAAACGACGCTGGCCACTTTCAAGCAGCGGCCGGATGAATTCAAAGAATGGCGCGAAGAGCTGTATAAAGAGTATTCTCCGATCTCGAAGGATTCCAGTGATCGCGGTACGTTCGCAAGGGAAGGCACCATGTATCCCGATCCGCGAACCCGCGTCCACGAGATCAAATGGGGCATGGCCATCGACCTCAATAGCTGTATCGGTTGCGGAGCCTGCGTGGTAGCATGCCATACAGAGAACAACGTGCCTGTGGTTGGAAAGAACGAGGTGTTGCGTGCGCACGAAATGCACTGGCTTCGCATCGACCGTTATTATGTAACGAATGAACATCAGCCGGATCAGCTCGAGTCTGTGATCTTCCAGCCGATGCTGTGCCAGCATTGCGATAATGCGCCTTGCGAAAACGTTTGTCCTGTTGCGGCCACCATGCACAACTCGGAAGGTATAAACCAGATGGCTTATAACCGCTGTATCGGCACTAGGTATTGCGCGAACAACTGTCCTTATAAAGTCCGCCGCTTCAACTGGGGTGATTATACCGGTGCAAGCACGCACGGTGTTGGCGGACCATCCAGCGGTACCGGTAAACTGAACGAGGCCGTACACCAAATGAACGATGAGCTCACGCGTATGGTATTGAATCCTGATGTAGTGACCAGGAGCCGTGGTGTAATGGAGAAATGTACCTTCTGCGTGCAGCGTACACAGGCAGGAAAGTTAAAAGCAAAGATGGAAGACAGGAAGCTTGCCGGCGATGAAGTACAAAGTGCCTGTGCCCAGGCCTGTCCTACCAGCGCCATAGTATTCGGAAATGCGAATGACGAAACGAGCCAGATCTCGCAGATCAGAAAGACGGCGCAGCAACGGCAGTTCTATGTACTCGAGCAATTGCACACGCTTCCGAATATCACGTATCTGGCCAAGATCAGGAACACAGATGAGATCATTGAAGGAGAAGAAAAGATGGGTGAACATGCAAGGGAAACGAAACAAGAGGTGATCCCTTCGCAGCACGAGCCGGCCAAAGAATCGCACTAGAATCGTCGATGCTTTAAAGGCAGTGAGAAGGAAAATTAAATAAACTGATTAAAAAAAGCGGACGGTTCTCACGGAAATATATCCGCGAAGAACCAAGCTGAAGGTAATATATGGCAGTACTTAAATACGAATCGCAGGTTAGACCACCGCTGGTGTCAGGGACCAAGGATTATCACCAGGTAACGGAAGATATCTGCCGTCCTGTAGAAGCAAATCCAAGCAAGCTTTGGTGGATCGGATTTTTGATCTCCGTTTTACTTCTTTGCTTTGGTATCGTGTCGGTCACACGTGAAGTGTGGTTCGGTACGGGACAGTGGAATCTTAACAGAACCATCGGATGGGGTTGGGACATCACCAACTTCGTGTGGTGGGTGGGTATCGGTCACGCCGGAACACTGATCTCCGCGATCCTTTTGCTTTTCCGCCAGGGATGGAGAACAGGCGTGAACAGGGCCGCTGAAGCGATGACCATCTTTGCCGTTATGTGTGCCGGACAATTTCCGATCTGGCACATGGGCCGTGTATGGAATGCATTCTTCACACTGCCCTATCCCAACACCCGTGGTCCTTTGTGGGTGAACTTCAACTCTCCGTTGCTGTGGGACGTATTTGCGATCTCAACTTATTTTACCGTTTCGCTTCTGTTCTGGTATTCCGGTCTCCTTCCGGATCTCGCAACGCTTCGCGACCGTGCAAGAGTGAAATGGAGAAAAATGTTTTATGGAGTGGCTGCATTCGGATGGACAGGTTCGACGAAGCACTGGCAAAGGCACGAAGCACTGTCACTTGTGCTCGCCGGTCTTGCTACGCCGCTGGTACTTTCGGTGCACACGATCGTATCCTTCGACTTCGCTACATCGGTGATACCAGGATGGCATACGACCATCTTCCCGCCTTATTTCGTTGCGGGTGCCATCTTCTCCGGATTTGCTATGGTGCAAACGCTGCTGTTGGTAACAAGAAAAGTGCTGAACCTGGAAGATTATATCACGATCGAGCACATCGACGTAATGAATAAGGTGATCATTCTTACCGGTTCGATTGTAGGTATCGCATACCTCACTGAATTATTCATGTCGTGGTATTCGCACGTGAATTATGAGTGGTTTGCGTTCAGATATAACCGGGTTGACCTCTCCAGTCCTTATGGCTGGGCTTACTACCTCATGATGGGCTGTAACGTATTGTCGCCACAGATCTTCTGGTTCAGAAAAATGAGAAGGAACCTCTTTGTTACTTTCTTCATGTCCATCCTCGTGAACATTGGAATGTGGTTCGAGCGTTTCGTGATCATCGTTACTTCGTTGTATCGGGACTATCTGCCTTCTTCATGGAGCGTTTACTATTCGCCGACCATATGGGAAGTAGGATTTTATATGGGAACCTTCGGATTGTTCTTTACCTGCTACTTCCTGTTCTCGAAGTTTATGCCTGTGATCGCATTGGCCGAGATCAAGCACATCCTGAAAAAGAGCGGAGAAAACTATAAAGAAAAAATGGACGTGGTGGAAAACGAATCGGTGGAAGAGTTTGCAGCCGATGCCATGCACGCGCACTAAAATGGTGAAGGCCGAACGAAAAGAAATTTGAAATACTTAGAAATTAAATTATGGCTTTAAAAAAATTTGTTGTCGGGTGCTTTAGTGATGAAGCCGTTCTCTTCCCGGCAGTGAAGCAGGTTCGAAGGGCGGGATATAAGATCCACGATGTGTATACGCCGATGCCCATTCACGGCTTGGATGCGGCCATGGGATTGCGAGATACCAGTCTTCATACAGCAGGTTTCATTTATGGTATCACCGGAACCTGTACGGCGCTGGGTTTTATCAGCTGGGCGCTGACATACGACTGGCCGCTGAATTTTGGCGGTAAGCCATTCTTCGCACTTCCTGCATGGATCCCGATCACCTTTGAGCTTACGGTCCTTTTTTCTGCGGTAGGCATGGTGCTTACATTTTGTTACCTGTGCCAGCTCGCGCCTTTCGTGAAGAAAGATCACTTTCATTTACGTTCCACCGACGACCTCTTTGTAATGGCGATCGAGATCACCGAAAGGACAAACGAAAATGAAGTAACCCGCTTTCTGTCCGACCTCGGTGCACAGGAAGTGACGGTTCAAAATAAGGAAACAGGATGGTGGATCGGACGGTACGACCAGGATGACAGACCCGTGGAAAAACCAATAGCCGTTATCGTAAATAAATAAACACTGAATGAAAAGAATACGCGTTGCAGCACAATTACTGGTCCTGAGCCTTGGTTTCGTCGGCTGCGGTGGTGCACATGGCGATGACCCCGGTCATGCCTATATGCCCGATATGTATTACAGCCGCGCTTATGAAACTTATGGCTATAATGATGTGGGCGGGGAATACGACAGTCTGAAAAACCGCGGGATCAACTATAACGGACTTCCCGTGCCAGGTACCGTGGCGCGCGGAGATATGATGACTTATCATTTTACTGCAACAACCGACTCCGGTCGTTTGAAGGAAGCAGAAAGCCTTAAAAATCCACTCGATTCCATGGCGCTCACGAAAGGAGCGATGAAGGAGGCTGAGCGCTTATACCTGGTGAATTGCGCTATCTGTCACGGAGCTGCGCTTGACGGCAATGGCCCACTGTATAATAATGGCAACGGGCCTTATCCGGCGATGCCAAAGAACCTCACCGCAGCGGATGCAAAGGCATTTCCCGATGGGCATTATTTCTATGTGATCACTAACGGGATCCGTTCCATGGGAAGCTATGCATCACAGCTTAGGCCGGAGCAACGTTGGTGGGTGATCAAATACATCAGGTCGAAACAGGGCGTAACGGGTGGCGGCGGAGCAAAAGACTCTACAGCCGTAGCAGGAAATCCGGCAACAGGCGCCAAGGCCGCAGCAGATTCATCGAATAAAGGAAAATAATTCTGGTTGAAATAAAATAATTGTAATGGCGTCATTAATTAAAGAGCGGTTCGACATACCAAGGAAATTCAATCTCTGGGCGATGGGACTGATGGCGGTGGGTGTTCTTTCCATTATTATCCTCTTCATTACACATGGAGCGCATACAGGGAGCGATGAGAAGAGCCTTCACGAATCATCAAGATTTTGGGCGGCCCTGCTGCACAACAGCGTTTATTTTTTATTAGTAGTGAACGCTGTGATGTTTTTCATCTGTGCCACAACGCTGGCATGGGGCGGATTCCAGCTTACATTCAGGAGGGTAAGTGAAGCCATATCTACCTGCGTTCCTGTAATGGGCGTAATTGCTTTCATCGTGTTGATGGTGCTCGTGTTCGGAAACAATCATACACTGTATCATTGGGCCGATACCCATACGGCTGAAACTGATGCCGCGATCGAGCACAAATCCGGTTTCCTTAACAGGACGTTCTTTACGGTATGGACCATCATCACTATTGCGGGCTGGTGGTTGCTCGGAAAAAAGGTGCGTCATCTGTCAAGGGCTATCGACGACAGGAAGCTCACCATTGCCGAAGGCAAGGCGTATATCTGGAACAACACCGTTTGGGCCGCGATCTTCATCGTATTGTTTGCGCTTACTGTACTGTCTTCAATTCCCTGGCTGTGGCTCATGAGCCTCGATGCACACTGGTATTCTACCATGTATAGCTGGTACACCTTCGCTTCATCATTTGTTGCAGGATGTGCGCTCATCACGGTGTTCGTCGTTTTCCTAAAGAATCTCGGATACCTCGAGCTCACCACCAAAGAGCACCTGCACGACCTCGGAAAATTCCAGTTCGCATTTTCGATCTTCTGGACTTACCTGTGGTTCTCGCAGTTCATGCTCATCTGGTACGCGAACATCCCCGAGGAGACCATTTATTTCAAGGTGCGGATGCACGGAGCGTACCGCGGCATCTTCTTCCTGAATCTCATTATTAATTTTGTAGCACCCTTATTGATATTGATGACAAGGTCATCCAAGCGTAATTACGGAACTATTACCATGATGTCGGTGCTGATCCTTTTTGGTCACTGGCTCGACTTCTACCAAATGGTAATGCCAGCTGCTTCTCCGGATCACGTACCTTTCATGCTGCTGGACTTTGGTATCGGACTGGGCTTTGTAGGATTGATCATGTTTGTAACGGCGCGCTCACTGGCAAGACATCCTTTGATCGCGAAAAATCATCCGTTCCTGAAAGAAAGTATAATTCATCATACGTAAAATTTTTTATCCGCCTTGCCGGCGGTAAACGAAATAGAATATGACTACCTGGATAATTGTTGCGCTAATATTGGGATTCCTCGTCGTTTTCCAGATCGCTAAGGCAAGTGAGTATGTCGCCATTTTGAAAGGCGA
>DATMHB010000200.1:0-2495 GCA_035555175.1 Flavisolibacter sp.
AAATGGGAGGATGAACATGTACCCGCAATCCTCAATGTATGGTTCGGCGGATCGGAAGCCGGCGACGCCATTGCAGATGTTGTATTCGGCGATGTGAATCCTTCAGGCAAGCTCTCCACTACATTTCCTCAGTCCATTGGACAGGTGCCCATTTACTACAGCCATAAAAATACAGGGCGTCCGCTGCCGGAAGGAAAATGGTTCCAGAAGTTCCGCTCCAACTATCTCGATGTTTCCAACGATCCCCTGTATCCTTTTGGCTATGGCCTCAGCTATACTTCATTCTCTTATGGTGATGTGCACCTTACCAGCAATAATATGAAGCAGGGAGGAACGATCACCGCATCCGTAACGGTAACCAATACAGGCTCGCGCGATGGCAAAGAAGTAGTGCAACTGTATATCCGCGACCTTGTTGGCAGCATCACCAGGCCAGTTAAGGAGCTGAAGGGCTTCCAGAAAATATTTTTAAAAGCAGGCGAATCAAGAACGGTCTCTTTTACGATCGGCACCAACGACCTGAAGTTCTATAACAGCGATCTTAAATTCGTTGCCGAGCCAGGCGATTTCAAATTGTTCATTGGCGGAAACAGCAGGGACGTAAAAGAAGCTTCATTCAAATTGAGCAAATAGAGGGTATCGATGAGGAGTTGAACGCAAGGAGCCGAAGGAAAAGAAAATTCTTTGCGTTCATCTGCTCTCACATTAAAACAGCCCCTTTTGTCCGGTGTGACGTTGAGGCGGACTCATCGCAGTGGCTATAGTTCGATCATTTACTAAATGGTCCCTTTCGTAAGAAGTGGTAGCTTTTTTTCTAGCTTTTAATGAGCATTTCCACATTTAATGTTTTAGTGCGTCTTAGCTAATGCTGCGTAGGAATGATCCACTAAGTGTAGTACCCGTTCCGCTTTATCCCCCAAGTGCGGGATGGCCTTTGCCTTTTTTATTGTTATTGCGAACCTGGCCGCTTAGCGGCTTTGCGCGAAACCTCCCTAAACCACATTCAAATCCTTCAATTCCTTTGAACCCTTGCCACATATCTTTGCCCTTCCACCATTAGCTCTAGCATATAAAAGCCGGAAGCAATAGCACGCCCCTTGAGGTCTAGCCGCATTCGCGACGAAGGTTCAATGGCCACCGTCGAAGCATAAACAAGCTTTCCTTTCATATCGTACATGTGAAAACTTGCACTTCCTTTTCTCAATGCACCAAATTGCAGATCCAGGTGGTCATCAAAACGGTTACCCAACACCGTGAACGCATCCTTGCTTCGCAGCGGATTCCTGACCAAAACAATTCGGCTGTACACAATGTTGCCATCCATATCGACCTGTCTGAGCCTGTAAAAATTATTCTCCTGCGTGATGCGTCCGTCCCGGAAGGTATATTGCTTTGTGCCGCTGCTGGATCCTGCCGCAGGCACATATCCGATCGTCTTGAATGTATGTCCTTCGTCCGAGCGCTCCACCTCAAAGACCCTGCTATTCTGTTCGGACGAGGTGCTCCATGACAGCACTACTTCATTATTGACAAGAATGCCTTGGAATTCAACCAGCGTAACAGGCAAAGGAGCTCCCGACGGAATGGTCGTACTGAACAATCCTCTTCCGTGTGTTGCCGCCAGCAGCAACCGGTCAGATGCCCTGAACTGCAGCATGTCTACGCGCGTATTAGCAAAATTTGTATTCGTTGGCTGCCAGTCGGTCAACCCTGCATTGAGATTATCTGTTGACCAGATCCCTTTTTCTGTTGCGAGGATCGCCCATTTATTACTCCTTGGATCGAACATTGCCCATCGTACCGGCATATCAGGCAGATTGCCTTCCACAGCAGTCCATGTTGGCGCGCCCGCTGCATTCGCATCTTTCGTTTCAAACACACTGACTACGCCATAATTTGAATAAGTAACAAGCAAGTGCGCTTCGTTAGCCGGATCAATCGCAATGCATGAAACAGATTGTCCCGGCGATGCGGGCTTGATCACCTTCGAGATAATGCCTGTTGCTGCGCCGTCAACCCGAACGACCGATCCGTTATTCAATCCAAAAAAAACCCTTCCGCCAGTAATCGGAGATACCCTTACATGTGTAATGCTGGCAAAATTAAAATCACCAACGGCCACGGTAGACGGGTTGTCAGTAGGAATATTCATCCAACGAAAATATTGCCCTGCCGGTCCGCCCGCATACAGGATGTTATTATTGTGATCATAGTCCGCAGGGTTGATAAAGCCCCCCTGCGTATCCCAGAAATAATCTGTAAAGCTGCCGCCGCCATCGCTGGAAACGAAATAAGCGTTCTTGATATACGAAGCGATCTGACGCGTAGGATCTGTTTGGTCTATAAAGCAAAAGCCACCATCACCACTTGTTACTTCGGTTGTGCTGTTAATGCCTGCTGCATTGAATCGCTGCGTACCGTTATCCTGTGTTCCTCCCAAAAAATAATTGGCGGTTGTTGGATGAAAGGCAACCGAATAAAATTGCGTCACATTG
>DATMHB010000201.1:0-2157 GCA_035555175.1 Flavisolibacter sp.
GACATCAAGGGAGAAGAAGCCCCTGCCCTCGATGCCTGGTCCACTACGGCCGCACTGGCTGCAGTTACGGAAAAGCTTGAGCTGATGGTTGCGGTACGACCCACTTTTCATAATCCGGCCATCCTTGCCAAGCAGGCAGCAAATATTTCGGAGATCTCCAACGGCCGTCTTTCGCTGAATGTAGTGTCTTCATGGTGGCAGCAGGAAGCTTTGAAATATGGCATTCAGTACGAACAGCACGATGACCGTTATGCGCGCATGAAGGAATGGCTGTATATTATCAGTCAGGCCTGGGAGAAAGATCATTTTACATTTGAAGGAAATTACTATAAAGTAACAGACACGGTGCTGCAGCCCAAGCCAAAAAGCAAGCCCCTCATCTATGCCGGCGGCGAATCGGAAGCCGGCAAGAATCTCATTGCCGAAGTATGTGATGGTTATGTGATGCACGGAGACGCACCTGAAGTTATTGCAACACGTATTGCCGATGTAAAACAGAGAAGGGAAAAGCTTGGATTACCGCCGATGAAATACGGGGTCGCCGCCTACTCCATCGTCCGTAACAGTGATGCTGAAGTAAAAAAAGAACTGGAAAGGATCACCAATGTAAATGCTTTTGCGGCCGGATACAACAATTACCAACAATGGCTGAATGGAACGCAGTTGGAAAAAAAAGTTTCGCTTGAAGACTATTCGGTTTCAAACCGCGGACTTCGTAGCGGACTAACAGGCACGCCGGAAAAAATTGCGGAGCAGATCTCGAAATTCGAGAAAGCGGGCGTCGATTTTTTCCTGCTGCAATGCAGCCCGCAACTGGAAGAGATGGAGCGGTTTGCAGAAGCCATCATCACTTACCAGCCGGCCTAGCGCCTTTGCAGCGTGCTTTATTGAATTTTTGCCGGGATTTCCTCGAGGCCCCCTGATTATTCTTTAATCTCTTGCTCCCCCATTGCGAGCGCGGAGAAGGTGAGTCCGGCTGCGCCGAGGCTTCGAAGGACACAGCGGGAAACAGAGCGAGAGCGAGGGCAGCAGCCCCGCCGCGGCGGGGTGCTTTGAGCCTTTTGACTTTTTGACTTTTACCTGCCCACCCCTAATTCTTGTATTTTTGCGGGCTCGGACAATTATGAAAGAACTATCTGTAGTCATTCCCGTAATGAATGAAGAAGACAATATCCAGCCGCTCATCGAAGCGGTAACCGATGCGTTGAAAGATTTCGATTATGAGATCGTGCTGGTGGATGATGGTTCCACCGACAGCACCAGGAAGAAGATCCTTGAGTTCGCAACGGAAAGGACAAAACTGGTTGAGCTTAGAAAAAATTATGGGCAGAGCACGGCCATGAGTGCAGGCATCGATCACGCCAACGCCCGCTATATCGCCATGATAGACGGTGATCTCCAGAATGACCCTACAGATATTCCATTCATGCTCGAGCTTGCCAGGAAAGAAGACTGGGATGTTGTAGCAGGTAACCGCAAGAACAGGAAGGACGGAATGGTGTTGCGGAAAATACCGAGCAAGATCGCCAATGCACTGATCCGCCGCATGACCGGCGTTTATATCAAGGACTATGGATGTACGCTCAAGGTCTTCAAAAAAGAAATTGCAGAAGACCTTGGATTGTATGGCGAGCTCCATCGCTTCATACCGGTGCTCGCCAAACTGCAGGGCGCGCGCATCACGCAGGTAGATGTGAAGCACCATGCGCGGCGATTTGGTAAAAGCAAGTATGGGATTGGCCGCACTTTCCGGGTGCTTTCCGACCTGGTGCTGATGGTCTTCTTCCGCAAGTATTTGCAGAAGCCCATGCATCTCTTCGGCACCATAGGTTTTATCAGTTTCGGTGTAGGTCTTATCATTAATATGTATCTGCTCATCCTCAAGATCCTGGGACATGACATTGGCGGGAAGCCCCTGCTCATTCTTGGCCTTATCTTTCTTCTCGGCGGCATTCAATTGATCACGATCGGCATACTTTCAGAAGTAGCCGTGCGCACTTATTTTGAATCGCAGCAGAAAAAAACTTACAACGTGCGGAAAGTGTACCAAAAGCAACAGGAAACAGAAACCCTGGAGATAACCGTTTAGTGTAGCAGCATTTCCTGGTGTTCCAGGAACCATTTGTAAAAATTTTCGAGGCCCTGTCTTAGCACCGT
>DATMHB010000202.1:0-11348 GCA_035555175.1 Flavisolibacter sp.
AAATGACCGGAATACATTCAAGGCCGGATTGAGCATGGTATACGATCTGTACAATGAAGCATTCGATAATACACACTATAAAAGAACGGAAGCTGTGCCGGGCGCGTTCGTGGAATACAGTTTTACGCACGAAGAAAAACTGAACGTGGTGGCAGGCCTCCGGGCTGATCACAATAATTTGTATGGTTGGTTTTCCACGCCGCGCATCAATGTAAGATATGCGCCGTTCCGTGCCACCACTATCCGTATCAACATCGGGCGTGGACAGCGCACGGCGAATATTTTTGCAGAGAACGCAGGCCTTCTTGTAAGTTCGAGGCAGATCAGCATCTTGAATAACGGTGTCAGCGATAAGGCCTATGGCCTGCAACCGGAAGTGGCATGGAATAAAGGGATAGGCATTGACCAAAGGCTGCATCTTTTTGGAAAGGACGCAAGCCTCGCCGTTGACTTTTACCGTAATGATTTCAGCAACCAGGTAATCGCGGACATTGAAACGGCACGCATGGTGCGCTTTTATAATCTTCAAGGCAAGTCCTTTTCTAATAGCTTTCAGACGGAATTTAATTTCACGCCTCTCGAGAGATTTGATGTGCGATTGGCTTACCGGCTTTTTGACGTGAAGTCGACATTCTCCGGCGAGCTCCTGCCAAGGCCTTTCATAGCCAGGCACCGTGCCTTTGCCAACCTTGCCTATGAGCTGGAGCGATGGAAGCTCGATTATACCGTGAACTTCACCGGTAGTAAAAGGATTCCTTCGACGAGCAGTAATCCTGCTGCTTATCAGCTGCCGTCTTCTTCTCCATCGTTCGTTACGATGAATGCTCAGGTGAGCACAAGCGTGGGTAAAAAGAAATTGTTTGACCTTTACGTTGGAGCGGAAAACCTGTCGAATTATTTTCAAAAAAACGCGATCATCGCTGCCGATCAGCCGTTCAGCAATTATTTCGATGCCTCTATGATCTGGGGTCCGGTGAGCGGAAGACAGGTTTATGCGGGCTTCAGGTACACAATAAAATAAAAGAAATGGTACGATCGATAAGCAGGTTTTTTATGCAATTATTGCGGAGCGTCTTCTTAAGAAAGAAAGACTGCTGCAAGTAAACTCAGGGGGCTACGAGCGCAAAGGTTTTGCAGAAAAGTGGTAAGGAAAGAAAACACAAAAGTCATCCTTTGCGAACTTTGTGCGTTTGCGCGAAACACCCGCGAAACCTTTTGCGCGAGCTACGGCTTCATCACCACCTTCACACAGTTGTCCTTCTTGTTCTTGAAAATATCATACGCCTTTGAAGCTTCGCTCAGCGGGAGGCGGTGTGTGATGATATCGTTCAGCACCACCTTCCTGTTTTTTACAAGGTCAAACAATTTATCGTAGTCCTTATGAACATACGATTGTCCAAAGCTGATATTAAGGCCTTTGTCGAAGATGCGGTGAATGGGGAAATTATCGTATGGGCTTCCGTATACACCAAGAATGGCAACGCTGCCGCCGCGGCGCACTGCTTCGAAGCACCATTCCATAGCCTTCGGTGTGCCCTTTTCCATATTCACCATGGCCTTGATCTTGCCAAGAAAAGAACGCTCGGCTTCGGTTCCAACGGCATCGATTGCAGCGTCAGGTCCGCGACCTCCGGTCATGGCCCTGATCTTCTCGATCAGCTTGTCATCATGGGCATTGAGTGTTTCCACCTTGTTCAGGCGTTTCGCCATTTCGAGGCGGTAGTCTTCAGGATCAACGGCAATGACGCGCAAGGCGCCATGTAACCACGCAGCTTTCTGCGCCATTAGTCCTACAGGGCCACTTCCAAATATGACGACGGTTTCTCCTCCCTTCAGCTTGCACCATTCAACGCCGGCCCACCCGGTCGGAAATATATCGGTAAGAAAGAGTACTTCCTCATCATCCATTCCATCGGGAATTACTTTGGGTCCCACATTACCAAAGGGGACGCGCACATATTCCGCCTGCCCTCCATTGTATCCACCATAAAGATCAGTATAGCCAAAAAGGCCCCCGCCCTTTCCTTTCGTCATATCACCCTGCGCGCCATATTTACCGGGATTGGAGTTTTCGCAGTGCGGATGAAGATTATGTGCACAGAAAAAACACTGACCGCAGGCGATGGTAAAGGGCACCACTACGCGGTCACCCTTCTTTACCTTGGTTACCGTGGGGCCTGTTTCTTCCACCACCCCCATGAATTCATGACCCATCACAAGGTCTCTCATCTGTGGCACAAAACCATCGAGAATGTGGAGGTCCGACCCGCAAATGGCAGTGGAAGTAACGCGCACGATGATATCGTCCGGCTTTTCAATTTTGGGATCTTCTACATTGTCTACCGAAATATCTCCGACTTTATGAAATACGGCCGCTCTCATTAGATTGATTTTTGCATTTGAAAAACTGATACCGGTGTGCAGACAAAACAGAATATCGTCAGAATGATTCCTGGCTGAAGGATCACTGCTTCTCCTCGTCCGTTGGTCTTTGCATCTTGTTCATTTGTTCAGCCACCATTTTTTCGGGCATAACGTTGCTCATGGCTACCATCGCTTTGTTCTTGAACCCGGATACGACTTTGTCATCACCTTTCATCAATGCTTCGTACCCGTCTTTTGCCACCTGCGCGGGATCCGACAGCCTGCTCTCGAGGATCTTCGAATCCTGCATGTCCGCTTTATTGAAGAAGTCCGTTTGTGTGGCGCCCGGCTGCAAGGCGGTCATCGAAACCGCCGAATCTTTCAGTTCACTGATCAATGCCTCTGTAAATGAAAGCACGTAGGCCTTGGTAGCATGATAAACAGCCTGCCACGGACCAGGCAGTTCAGATGCAATGGAAGCCACTTGCAGGATCTTGCCTTCGTTGCGCGCCACCATATCCTTCAGAAACAAATGGGTGAGGGTCGTGAGCGATACGATATTCAGCTGGATGATATCCAGAAGACGCCTGATATCTGATTCAACAAACAATCCATATTGTCCCTGGCCGGCATCGTTGACCAGTACATCTACGGTCAAGCGCCTGTTCCTGATCTCGTCGTATAGTTCGAAAGCTGCATTGGGTTGGAACAGATCCTTGGTAATTGAAATAACGTCCACTCCAAACTGCGAAAACTCTGTGGCCGCCTTTTCCAGGTCGCTCCTGGTGCGCGCCACAATGATCAGATTGTAGCCATCCTCTGCGAATAATTTGGCCAGTTCAAATCCGATTCCCATGGATGCCCCGGTTATAAGGGCATACCTGCGGTTTGTGTCAGGCATAATTCAAATTTTAAAAATTGAAGGCTTCTTACCTTCCGTTATATCATAAAGATTTTGAATTCAAACCCCTTGCCAGTCTTTTGTTGCCCTAATTTGAAATTATGCGTAGGCGGACTTCTACAATATGCATGGCTAAGGGCTGCTGCAGCATTTTTTTGTGTAGGAATGTATCCAGCCTCGATTCCGAAGAATGATGGCGTGTGGAGGATACTTCGCCATTCATGGAGTTCTGTAGCAGTCTTCGCCACGTGTGCTGCGGCACAAGAGACTGCGTTGCCTTTGCATGTTGTTTCCTAATTCAGCCAGAGGTGCCGCTAAAAGCAGCGGGCTAGCTGCTTTGTGTACGAAGAAGGGCTACCACTTTATTGATAAGGGGCAGGTTCACGCAGGAAGATGAATTCTGAAAGTAGATCCTTCGCCAGGCTGACTAATCGCATCGATCCAGCCATGATGATTTTCGACCACCTTTCTTGCGATCGATAATCCAACACCGGTACCTCTGTATTCTGCACTTCCATGCAAACGGGTAAATACATTAAAAATCCGCTCTGCATTCGACTGTTCAAACCCGATCCCGTTGTCTTTTACTTCGATCAAATAAAAATCCTTTGCTTCATCGGCGTGCAACTGCGGGTCGCGCACATGGGAACAAGTGATCCGGATCTCCGGCGCCATTCCGGGCCGGTTATACTTGAGCGCATTGCCGATGAGATTTTGAAAAAGTTGCTGCAATTGTCTTTTGTGGCCATTTATTGTGGGGAGCCTGTCGAAAGTTATAGTAGCTCCCTTTTCATCCGCTTCCAGCTCAAGATCCTCCAGCACCAATTTGATAAGCTCATTCAGGTCTACGCCTTCCGCAATTACAGCACCTCTTGATATATGTGAATAGAGAAGGAGATCATCGATGAGCGTACCCATGCGCCTGGCGGCCGTTTGCATGCGGTCGAAGTATCGTTGTTCTTCCTGGTCCATTTTTCCTGCAAAGCGCTCCATAAGGCGGTCGCCGAAAAAATGGATCTTACGGATCGGCTCTTTCATATCATGCGAAGCCGCATAGGCGAACTCCTGCAGGTTCTGATTGGAGCGCTTTAGTTCCTCGTTCGTATTGGCCAGCTCGATCGTTCGCGCCTCTACTCTCCTTTGCAGTTCTGCTTCGCTTTCTTCAATTTTTTTGCGCGCAATTACCTGATGGGTCACCTCATGCGCCACGACCATAAAGCCGCTTATGTGCCCATCGGGCTCTTTCAAAGGTTCGTAAGCGAAATTGAAATAGACCTGCTCATCATTTCCATAACGGGTCAGCCTTAGTTCGAATTCATTTGCATAAAACGCATTTCCCGTTTCCAGGATGTTATTGATGATGGGCTCCAGCAGTTCTTTTGTTTCAGGCAGCGATTCAAACAGAGGCTTGCCGATAAATTCATCCCTGGTTTTGCCCGCGAGCGGAAGGTAGGCGTCGTTGGCAATTTTTGCCACAAGATCGTGGCCTTCGAAAACCGCGATGGCCACAGGGGCATGCTGAACAAGATCACGGAACCTCGATTCGCTTTCTTCCAGTTTTTTTCTTGCCAGGTTTAGATCGGTAACATCGGCGCCCGTATTCATTACCCCGTATACCCGGCCGTCTGCGTCAAACAGCGGCGTAAAGCTGTAATTGAAATAATAAGGCTGAAGGCGTCCGCCAACGACAAGGTCCACGCGCTGGTTCTTGGCATGAAATGGAGCGCCTGTCATAAATACGCCATCCAGCTGTTGAAAAATTTCCTGGTTCTCCAGCTCGGGCAAGACCTCCGTATAAAGTTTTCCAATAACATCGTTGCCCTTGCCCCATACATCCAGCATCGTTTGATTGGCAAACTGTATCCGCATTTCCCTTCCTGCATAAACGCCGATGGGGAAAGGAGCGCTTTCAATGAGCGTGCGTACCTGTTGTTCGCTGGCCTCCACTTTTTGCCGCGCCAGCACCTGCTCTGTAACGTCGATGGCTACGTGCAATACGCGGGTAATATTCCCGTCCTCAATTAAAGGCGTATAAGAAAGGTTATAAAATTTCTGTTGGAGCACGTTATTGTGCCGCATCATCACCGGCACCTCGTTCCCGTTAAAAGTTTCACCAGTTGCAAATACTTTTTTAACCGCGTTCAATACGGGCTGGTTCTTTATATCAGGAAGCACATCCTCTATCTTTTTTCCCAACACTTCATTCATGTCTTCCTTGCCCATCATCTCCAGCATGGGTTTATTGATGATCTCAACCACCACATCTTCCCCTCTTGTCAGCGTGATGGCCACCGGTGCCTGTTGCACCGTATTGCGGAACAATGTTTCGCTCTCTGCGAGCTGTTGCTTTACCGTTACCTGTTCTGTAACATCTGAAGCGATGTTCAAGACGCCTGTTATTTTTCCATCTCCTTCACGGTAAGGCTGAAAGCTGAAGTTGAAATATCGCTTTTCTTCTTTGCCTGATCGTCGCTTAAAAATGGCTGGCGCCTGGTAACCATACACCGGTATACCGGTATTGAAAACGCGCCTGATGGAATCGACAAATCCCTGTTCTTTCATTTCAGGGAATATCTCTTCGAAAGGACGGTTGATATCGCCCGGGCCGAGCTGCCATAATCTTAGCAGGGCATCGTTCGCCACTTCTACAATAAGATCTTCACCTTTGTAAATAGCGATCATATTGGGCGCCTGCTCCACCACGTTTCGAAATTTCTGCTCGCTGATCTCGATCTTTTTTCTTGCCTCTACCTGCTCGGTAATTTCATGCGCAACAACGATCACACCGGAGATGCTTCCATCTAAATCGTAATATGGCTCATAAACAAAATTGATATAGGTTTTTTCGAGGGCTCCATTCCTTTCAAGAAGCACAGGCTGTTCTGTGGCAACAACGGTCTGTCCCGTTGTAAGTACGCTCGTCAACATTTCTTCAAACCCCTGACCTGCCGCTTCCGGAATTGCTTCGAAGATCGGCCTGTTGATCACCTCTTCCATCTTGCGTCCCCAATACTCCAGCACCTTTTGATTGGCCAGTTCAACAACAAACGAAGGACCTTTCATAAAAGCAATGGCCACAGGCGCCTGCACAAAAAAATTCAGGATGCTTTGCTCTCGTTTTTGCGCCTGCCGGTATTGCTTTACCTTCTCGGTTGTTTCGGTACACACAACGAGCACGCCGCCTACTTTGCCACTCTCGTCATTCACGGGACTATAACCAAAGGTCCAGTAAACATCTTCAAGCTTGCCATTCCTGTAGATGGGGATCAGTTGGTCTTCGCTCCAGGTGGCTTCGCCGTCCGTTAATACCTGGTCGATCAGCGGCTTGATCACCGGCCATATCTCGGGCCAACATTCCTCTCCTCTTTGTCCGAGTGCAGAAGGATGCTTTCCGTCATTGCCGAGACTTGGACGATAAGCGTCATTATAAAATTGTATGAGGTCGGGGCCCCACCATAAAAACATGGGAAATCTTGAATTCAGGATGACGCTGATGATGGTGCGAAGGCTTTGAGGCCATTGGTCCGGACTGCCAAGGGGCGTCCGTGACCAATCAAAATTGCGTGTCCGCTCTGCCATCTCTCCTCCACCCTGTAAAAAAGAAAATGAAGATTTTTTAGAAACTACTCCGGTTTGCAAGTTCAATGGTTAAGGTGGCTCAAATTACTAAAGAATCATCGCGCGGAAATAGAAAATCCGCACCGTTCCATCGGAGATTTCGAATAAGAGAATATTTAAACAGCACTGCGCTATTTTTTAGCAAATAATTGGGAATGGTATGTTTAACGGGTGGATGGAAAAAGGCGGCGGGAGTTAAACGCTAACAAAAGTCAAAATCATTTCACCCCGGTGGGACTAGATTCATCCCGCCACCGCGGGAAAGCACTGAGTTACTACTGTCCCTCGCTCTTGCCTCGTTCGCCGGAGCCTTGGCGCTGGCGGACCTGTTTCGCGCAAAGCCGCAAAGTTTGCCAAGGATAAAAAGGTAAAAGGCCAACTGATCGATGCGTGATCTTCGTCCGTTATTTTTCAAAAATCACCGCATCGGGACTTGCGCCGAGGCGGGTCAAAATGGAACTGATATCAGCGATCATCTGATCGGGGCCGCATATATAGAAGTGCGCGGAAAAATCCTGAATATGGTCCTTCAAAAATCTTTCATTGATCTTACTGCCGTTGTAAGGTCCGCCCGGCTCCTGCGTAGTGATAAAGACCGCATTAGGGCCAAGCATTTGTTCCAATTCGTCTTTGATTATAATATCGGCGGAAGTTCTGTTTGAGAAGAATAATTTGTTTTCCCTGATCTGATTTCGCCTTTTCAATTCCCGCAAAATGGCAATGAAAGGTGTAATGCCTGCACCACCTGCAATAAAATATCCGGGGCCCTTGTAGCTGATGGCGCCCCATACATCATGAACAATCAATTCGTCACCCGCTTGCAAGGAGCCCAGGGCGTTGGTCATGCCGCCGTGATCCTTGTAGATCTTGATCGTGAATTCCAGAAAGGGATCATCGGCGAGACAGGTGAAAGTGAAGGGCCGCCGCTCTTCTTTCCATTGCGGACTATTGATGGAAACTTCCGTTGCCTGTCCAGGCACAAAATGATAACCTTCGGGTTTCTGAAGGCGGAATTGCTTTACATTATGGGTCACCTGGCTGATGGAGATGATCTTTACGATGTGCTCATTCACCGGGTTCGTTGTTTCAGACTTTATGTCGCGGTCAGCTACTTCTTCTTTCATATTAACTATTTAATTTGGTTCGCTGGTAGAAACGCCATTCAATAGAGTCACCGGAATGATAAAAGGTTACAGGACCACGCGATAATTAAGTGCATAGCGTTTCGCGTAAACGCCCCGGCGCAGCGCCGCTAAGTTCGCAAACACGCAATAAGAATTCAAAAGCCATCCCTCCGCGGCGGGGTTTATTACTGCTCCTTCGCTCTCCGCCTTGTCGGTCGAAGCCTTGGCGCAGGCGCGCTGTGTTTCGCGCAAAGCCGCGAAGTCCGCAAAGGCCCGCATATGCGGGCAGAAAAGGTAAAAGGCAAAATACCTAAAGCACCCCGCCGCGGCGACTATTGCTCTTCGCTCCCGCTCTGTTTCTCGCTCTGACATTGTCCTTCACTCTCCATCTTGTCCGCCGAGTCCTTGGCGCAGGCGGGCTATGTTTCCCTCTCTGCTTTTTTCTCTCTTTACGCCCGTTTGCCGCTCAGCAGCTTATTCAAATAATTATAGCTGTGCGTAACGTTTTGAAGTGGTTGAGGTGCGCCATCCTGCTCTACAAAAAAATATTTCATGCCGGACAATTTCGCATTGTCGAAGATGGGTTTGAAGTTGACCACGCCACTACCGACTTCGGCCGGATTCATCGATGTTTTATCCAGGTCTTTTACATGCCATAGCGGATAACGGCCGGGATGGAGCCTGAACAGTTCAACAGGATTTTGCCTGGCCTTAGTGGCCCACGCCAGATCGAGCTCCATTTTTACAAGGTCTTTGTCCGTGTTATTGAGAATATAATCGAATGGGCGCGTGCCCTCTATTTCATCGAATTCGGTCTGATGATTGTGATAAGCGAATTGAACGCCATTCTTTTTACACGCCTCTCCGGTTTTGCTGAACACGTCAACTGCTTTTTTGATTTCATCCATAGTGTTCACCGGAATACTTGAACAAACCAGGTAGGTAATGCCTCCTTCTGCGGCTGCATCGGCCAGCTGTTGATAGTTATCGGTTAAATTCAAAGGCTTGGGTGCATCTTTTTGTTTTTCCATGTAGGCTTTTATTCTGGCAGAATCCTGCGCATTCTTTGCCATGCGCATCATCTGGTTCATGGAAAAAGGAGCGCCGCCTACGTGAGCGGAGCGCCAGTGCATGCCTGCGCGCTTCACCATGGCTGCAAATTCTTTTGGCTTGAACCCATAGAAATTTCCTTTGGAAGAACCGGCGCTCTCGAGTTCTTTATAACCGATCGCGGCTAATTTATCCAATGTGCCTTTAGGATCGCTGATCATCAGGTCGCCGAGGGTATATAATTGTAAGCCAACAGGGACCTTGCCCTTGCGCTCAAAAATCGATGCGGCACTGCCTAGCCGCGGTAATAGCAATCCTGCGAGTGCAACAGTTCCTGATTGCTGCAAAAATTTTCTTCTGGTAGTCATGGCGTGTGTTTTTATGATTAGGCCGTCGGGTGACAGGTTGTTAGTAAATAGAAGGCGTTAGTATCCTATTGAACGGCCATACCGTTCCCAGGTAAAAGTTAGTTCTTTTCTGAATTGTGGGGTTTGCAAAATTTGAGCTGCAATAAGAAGTCAAAAGCCTAAACTAATTCCGCGGCGGCCTTACTGCTATCCCTTCGCTGTCGCTCCGTTTCCTACTCTGTTTTTGTGCTCTCTTTCGACGTTGTTCTTGCAGCGGTTGCCGACTCAACGTTCAATGCCTCATGTCTGTATAAGCGGACCACCAATATCACCTGGCTACACATCTGAACCCGGTATTCTCTAACCCCGTGTCCTCGGAAGACTTCATTCGCGAGCTAACCCTGTAGCCTTTGCAATAGGATGCATTGCACATGAATGAGCCGCCCCTGGTTACTTTCTTTGGAATGGTGGGTTCGTCGGGATCATAACTTTGATCGGGACCTTTTGGATTCACAACAGTTTGTCCGGCCACCGATGCATAATAATCCGCACGGTACCAATCGGCCACCCACTCCCAAACGTTGCCGGCCATGTCATAAAGACCGAATCCGTTTGGCCTGAAGGATTTCACCGGTGCCAACCCATTGAAGCCATCCCATCCCCGGTCTTTATCCGGAAAGTTCCCCTGCCACGTATTGGCCTTCGCCGCGTTGGACTCGGGTGCTTCATTGCCCCAGGGATAAATATTGTTCTGCAGTCCGCCACGGGCAGCATATTCCCATTCGGCTTCAGTAGGCAGGCGCTTGCCCATCCATCTTGCATAAGCCGCTGCATCTTCCCAGGCAATTTGTACCACAGGATAATTTTCTCTTCCGCTGATGGAACCGCCGGTCCCGTGCGGATCACGCCAGTTTGCGCCCTGTTTCCATCGCCACCATAGGGCGGCATTGTTTAGCGGCACAGGATGTGAAGGCGGCATAAACACCAGCGATGCCGGCACCAGCACACTGTCCGGCGGTTTTGGTGTGCCGGGCGGCAATTGGCTTTTCAATTGCTCCCAATCTGGCTTTCGCTCTGCTATGGTAATGTAGCCGGTAGCTTCAACAAAGCGCGCAAATTCGGCATTGGTCACTTCGTGGTCATCGATCCAGAAAGAATCCAATCTAACAGGGTGTTGAGGGTATTCGTCCTGACGGCCTTCTTCGTCGGCGGCGCCCATCAAGAATTCGCCTGCAGGGATCAATTTCATTCCCTCATGCGATACGGTTACACCTCCTTCAATTGAAACAGAATCAGCTGCAGCAGCCGCGGCCCTTGAAGGCATGTTGCTATGACAGGAGACTGGGCCGTCAGCCATTTTATCCGCTTTCGTTTTATTGTTACATGCACTTAACAGAATGAAAAGAAGACCGACAAGGAAAGAGCTTATTTTTTCCTCCCTGTTTTCCGTGATCAGGTTCAATATCAGGCGATACTTCAATCGAAAGCTTTTATGATAACTCTAAAAAATCGTTGTTACTTTTTCATCCTGCGCATCTCCGTAGCTGCCAGCAGAAATGCGCCTACCCCATACGGAGCGGTCGACTCCGGCTTTACTATCACCGGTGCATGACCCACAGGTTGAATATATCCCAATTTGCCGTTTCCATCTACATATTTCTTCAGCGATTTCCATCCGGAAACTGCAGCGTCCTTATAAGATGCGCCTTGAAAGATTCCATTGTTGATCCCCCACGCAAGACCGAATACAAAAAAGCCCGACGCACTGTTTTCGGGTTGAGGATAAGTGTCCTTTTCCAGGAGACTGGTATGCCATGTTCCCTGATCCTGGCAGCTGACGATCGCCTCCGACATTTCCCGAAAGAGCTTCAGGTAATAATTATAACTGGGATGGGATTTAGGAACCGTGTTCAACAACAACGCAAGGCCCGCATAAACCCAACC
>DATMHB010000203.1:0-2491 GCA_035555175.1 Flavisolibacter sp.
CCGATACAGATCCTGCTCAGCGATAGTGCGACGATTTACACGAAGGCACAGTTGCACAAAAAAATGCCGGCGCTCTTTATGGTGTTCAGTCCGGAATGCAGCCATTGTCAGCATGAAACGGAAGAACTCCTGGCACACAAGGATGAATTGAAAAATATACAGATCGTCATGATCACCATGCATCCCATTTGGATGATGAAAGAATTCATTGCCAAATACAAACTTGACGAACTGCCGAACGTGGTGGTGGGAAGGGATTTCAATTATTTCACGCCAGGCTATTACAGTATTCACAACCTGCCGTTCCTGGCGATGTACAATAAGAAGGGCGATCTCATTTCTGCATTCGAAGGATCGCTGGGCATTCCGAAGGTGATCGAGATCTTTAAGGCAAATGAGTGAGAGGAAAAGTCAGAGCGAGAAACACAGCGGGAGCGAAGGGAAAAGTCAGAGCGAGAAACAGAGCGAGAGCGAGGGGAGATACGAAGCCCAATGCCTTAGGTAGTTTGCCTTTTACCTTTTTTTTCTTCGCGAACTTTGCCGCTTTGCGACTTTGCGCAAAACACCCCGGCGCGTAACCTTTAAAGTATTGCCCTACATTTGCACCCAAATAATCTCTACACAAAAATCAACCATCAATGAAAATTACAGTTGTAGGTGCAGGCGCGGTAGGCGCAACCACTGCGGATAACATAGCCCGAAGGGAATTGTGTGAAGAACTGGTGTTGTTGGATATCAAAGAAGGATTGGCGGAAGGAAAAGCGCTCGACATGATGCAGACCGCTGCGCTGCTCGGCTTCGACACGAGGATCACTGGCAGCACGAACGATTATAGTAAAACAAAGGGATCGAGTGTTGTTGTGATCACTTCTGGCATCCCGCGCAAACCAGGCATGACCCGTGAAGAACTGATCGGAACCAATGCCAATATTGTAAAGAACGTAGCGCAAAATATATTGCAGCATTCACCCGATGCCATCATTGTTGTCATCAGCAATCCAATGGATACGATGACGCAGCTGACACTTCAATCAACCGGACTTCCCAAGAACCGGATCATCGGAATGGGTGGCATTCTTGACAGCGCGCGATTTAAATGTTATCTGAGCCTTGCCCTCAACTGCTCGCCCAACGACCTCAATGCAATCGTCATTGGTGGTCATGGCGACACCACTATGATTCCGCTGATCCGCTATGCAACATGGAACAGCGTTCCCGTTACCAATTTTCTGAGTGCAGATCAGCAAAAACAAATAGTGGCCGATACCATGGTAGGCGGCGCAACGCTCACAAAACTCATCGGCACGTCTGCATGGTATGCACCGGGTGCCGCGGGTGCAGCGCTGGTGGAATGTATTGTGAGAGATCAGAAAAAACTTTTTTCGTGCTGCGTTCCTCTTCAGGGTGAATATGGCCAGAAGGATATCTGCCTGGGCGTACCGGTAATCCTTGGGAAAAAAGGCTGGGAAAAAATTATCGACTACAAGCTCAATAGTGATGAACAGGGTTTGTTTAGTAAGAGCGCGGATGCCGTGCGCAGCATGAATGATGTGCTGAAGACCCTGTAACTCGCTTTCTTTCCGCATTCAAAGGATCTAAAGGCGCCTGCCCGATAGGCGGCTTTGGATCCTTTTGCTTTTGCAGGACCCTGTTACGAACAAAGGCAGTGGGGAGAAATTCAGAGCGAGAAACAGAGCGGGAGCGAAGGGAAAAGTCAGAGCGAGAAACAAAGCGAGAGCGAGGGAAATATGAAGCCCAACGCTTTAGTAGTTTGTCTTTACCTTTTTTTATTCTTTGCGAACTTTGCGGCCTTGCGCTAAACAGAGCCCGCCACGGCGGGATGACTTCTTTTAGTAAACTACCAGCCTCTGAACACCACCGCTCCCCTTCGAATCCATTATCCTGATAAAATAAATTCCTTTCGAAAATGTTCGGGCGTTCAACATGATCATACTGCTATTAACGGGATGCGTAAAAAGAACCCTGCCGCCCGCATCAATGAACCACAAAGTGTAACGGCCTACTTCATTTGAAATGATTTTCAACTGACTGTTTTGGCGGACCGGGTTCGGATACAATACCACGGGGCTGGAAGGCAGGTGATAGACCTTTATAGGCGCGCTGAATACGGTCCGTCCATTCAATAACAGGATCCGCAACCTGTACAGGTTCTCTCCCTGCTGCAACGAAGTATCATCTAAGAAATTCAGCAGGTCTGCTGGTGGTCTTATCGTCTGAATGTTAACAAAACCTGCGGGCGACAATTTCTGTAAACTGATCTCCGCAACTCCATACAATGTGCCCAGTTCTGCGCTGAATGATGCCACAGCTGAAGTTTGATCACGTAGAAAAAAACTCCGGATATAACAGCCTGCGCCCTGGGCTGCATAGTTGAGTGTATTGGAGCGGATACCTTCATGATTGTTCACGAGCGGCGCCACCGCATAATAAAGGGAAGCATGCTGCTGCTGATTCAGAAACGCCACGGTGT
>DATMHB010000204.1:0-2320 GCA_035555175.1 Flavisolibacter sp.
TACCTGTCGCTGGGACTGAATTACCCCAATGTTTCCGACCGCATCCTGAGCGATTCGCTTCGGCCCGGTGGCGACATCTATATTCACGGCAGCTGTGTCACTGTTGGTTGCATCCCTGTCACCGATCAGCAAATTGATGAGATCTATATCCTCGCCACCTATGCAAAAGCGGCAGGACAGGATTATATCCCCGTGCATATTTATCCCATCCGCTATAACAATAAGAAGAGCGCCGAATATCTTGCCGCCTTAACGCGCAACGACGGTCAGCTACGTTCTTTTGCAGAGCGTTTGGAGAGTGTGTACGACCATTTCGAGATCACGCACCAACTTCCTGTGATCATGACCAGCACCACCGGGGAATATGTTTATGATGGACTGTCTAAAAAAGTTCCCATTGTAACGGAGAAGCCCAAGCGCGTTCCCGTGCAACACCGGAATAGAAATATCACTGATTTGGCCGACGCCGTTCACCAGTGGCCGCAATTTCCCGGTGGTGGCGAATTCTTCCTCACTTATCTCAAAAAAATGGGTAATGCACTGGTGAGCGCCCTGCCGGCAGGAACGAAGAAAGCCAATGTGGTCATTGAATTTATTGTAGATAAAGATGGGGTTCCCACCAATTTTAAGGTTCTAAAGGGTGTTAACGAGGACTTCGACGACGAGCTGATCACCGTGCTCGAGCAAATGCCCACCTGGCAGCCTGCCCTCCTCAACGACAAGCCGGTTGCCAAGAAGATGAAACAAAGCTTCTTGATAGAATAATTTGAACTTTACATCTGGTTCTAAATAAAGGAAACAAAACGGTAGCCTTTGCTTTCATTGAGCATTCAAAATTTGAATTCAAATTAGTTCACACCCCAAAAGGGTAAGTCTCCGGCATCTTTTCATCATGCGGCTTCAGATGCAACGGATGCAGTGCTCTTGTTTCATCAAGAAAAACAAGTGCATCATAACGGCTCGAGAGTATAGACGCCACATAATTTCCGAACTTCTCCCTAAGCGGATCATACACTACGCCGATAGCCCTGTGCCGGATGCTGTCTTCATATTTTCGTTGAATATCTTCTGTGTTGAATAATAGATACCTGTCCTCGCTGCTCTCCTGATGCAACTGGTGTTCTATGCTTCCTTCTCTTGCTTCCGGCACTTCCAGTTCTTCCATCGGCGATCCCCAGGCATCGGCGGCAATCACCGATCCGCGATACGTTGCGAAGCCTGTGAGATAAACTTTGTTGATCCCATATTGTTCACGCGCCAATTGGCCGATATTGACCATTCCTGCTCTCTTCATATCTGTCGCTCTCGCATCGCCAATATGCGTATTGTGCTCCCAAACAATTCCTTTCGCATCAGGTCCGTGAAATTTCATTAACCGGTCCAGTGTCTCCATCATGTGCGTGTCGCGAACATTCCAGCTTTCGTTGTCGAAGCTCATCATGCTGCGATAATATTTTTCCGCATTCACCGCGATCACCGCATTTTGTTCGGTATTAAATCCTGCCTCGCGATCACCGTCAAGGAACTGCGCCTTCATCCTGATCTCTTTAAGGAGCGCAAGCACTTTGTCGCGGCACGAATGGTCATTAAGTGAATAGCGCGCATAGGCCTGTTCGTCTTCCCTGTACGGCTCAAAGCATTGAATGGCTTTTTTCACCGTACGCGCGGCCTGTGGATCTTCTTTTTCAAGATAGTCGAGCATGGCCCGCATGGAGTCCCACAAGCTGTATACATCGAGACCATAGAAGCCAACTTTCTTTTCCGCCGGCACAGTTTTGTTGTATTCGCGCATCCATTCTGCCAGTGCTGCTATTTCCCAGTTCGCCCACATCCAGGTTGGCCAGCGGTTAAATTCCGCGAGCACCAGGCGGATGTTGTCGCCCGCATCCGGATATCCCTTTACATACCGGTTGATGCGGTAACAGTCGGGCCAGTCGCCTTCCACTGCAATGAACCGGAAGCCTTTTTCGCTGATCAGTCTTTTTGAGATCGCCGTTCGCCAGGTATAAAACTCATGCGTACCATGAGAAGCTTCTCCCAGCATGACCACCGGACGGTCGTTCATATCCTCGATGAGCGCATCAAGGTCGCCTTCTTTATTGAGCCGATGCATGACTTCTTTTTTATTTACCCGCAACTCGCAAGCCAGAATAAGCCGGTTTGTGACAAAGCTTCTTTTACTTTCAGCTATTTTTGCCGCATGTTAAAAGTTGGAATACTCGGCGGCGGACAGCTAGGAAGAATGTTATTGCAGGCGGCGGCAAATTATCAGGTGGAAACACACGTGATGGAAAATGACAGTGTATGTCCTGCCGCACAT
>DATMHB010000205.1:0-4797 GCA_035555175.1 Flavisolibacter sp.
GAAACCATATCATTACATGCGCCGCAGAGCATAAGGCGGTATTGGATACCTGTAAACACCTCCAAAAAAATGGAGCTGAGGTCACTTATCTTGGCGTGGATCAAAAGGGTCAGATCGACCTGAACAAACTGGAATCGTGTATAACGCGGTCTACGATAATGATCGCGGTGATGTATGCGAACAATGAGACGGGCACCATCGTACCTGTTCGTGAGATCAGTGACATTGCGCGCAAACATGGCCTGCTCTTTTTCACCGATGCAAGCCAGGCCGTTGGAAAGATCCCGGTAGATGTTCAGAAGGATGGAATCGACCTGATGGCTATGACCGCCCATAAAATATATGGCCCGAAGGGTGTCGGTGCACTGTACGTGCGTCGTAAAAACCCAAGAGTGAGGTTGATTCCGCAGATCGATGGGGGCGGCCACGAACGGGGCTTCCGAAGTGGTACCCTGAACGTTCCCGGCATTGTTGGTTTTGGAGAAGCCTGTGCCTTGTGCGCAAAGGAAATGGATGACGATGCGCAACGGATTTCGATCCTGCGTGACCAATTGGAGTCCGCGCTTATTGATCTCACCGATGTTCATGTGAATGGAGACCGGGAGCATCGGCTTCCTCATATGACCAATCTTTCCTTTCAATGGACAGAGGGTCATGCTTTGTTGATGGCGTTGAATAAAGACATTGCTCTCTCCGCCGGGTCGGCGTGTACATCGGCAACGCTGGAACCTTCACACGTTCTGAAGGCCATGGGACTTGATGATGATCTGGCACATAGTTCGCTCCGTTTTGGATTGGGTAGATTTACAAAAAAAGAGGAGATCGCATATGCGGTTGCGCAGATCGCGGATGCCGTGCGGAAGCTGAGGGAAATAAATCCTTCGTGGAAGGAAAGGATGGCCGGAGCACTATAAAAATTGAAGGATAGTAGGTATTTTACAGATGGTAAGTGTGACGATTGAATAAAACAATATAAAATAAAATGAGCATGCTGTTGAAGCATGTATGCAGGAGGAAATATGGTAACAACAGAAAACGGAATTTACATCAGCGACCCGGCAAGGAAAAGATTGACCGAGTTGATGCAGGAGGCAGGCATTGCAGACGACCCTTCTTATTTTGTGAGGGTTGGCGTTGTGGGCGGAGGCTGTTCAGGCTTAAGCTATAAACTGGATTTCGATAATGTTCAAAAACCTTCCGACCAGGTTTTTGAGGATAAGGGTATGAAAGTAGTAACGGACCTCAAGAGCTTTCTTTATCTCGTGAACACCGTGTTGGAATTCTCCGAAGGCCTCAATGGAAAGGGATTTTATTTTAATAATCCCAATGCAAGCAGAACTTGTGGTTGCGGAGAAAGCTTTGCTGTATAATGTGACCCGCTATTGATATCCCCGACGCTGCCGTCGGGGTTTTTTATCCCTTCCGCCTGCATTCATTCCTTCATAGCGGCTCTTTAAATGTTCGCCTCCCAATTCAGCCTTAAAACTTCCGTCTTTGTTGCAGGTTAAGGGCTCATTATTCGTTTCCTAGCTGTTATTCTTTATTTTGCACCAATCATGTGGCCTATTTGTAAGAAAGAGCTCCGCCAGTTTTTTAGCAGCCTTACCGGTTATATTGCGATCATTGTTTTTCTGTTGGTCAATGGATTGGTTCTATTCGTGTTCCGGAACAACATCCTTTAAGCCGGCTATGCCACACTGGAACAGTTCTTTTCTTTCGCCCCCTGGATCTTGCTCTTTCTCATTTCAGCCATTACCATGCGAAGTTTTTCAGATGAGTTCAGGTCCGGGACTTTTGAAATACTTCAGACACGGCCTGTGGGAAGCTGGCAGATCGTTACAGGAAAGTTTTCAGGCAGCCTCATTGTGGCGGCCATAGCACTGTTGCCTACACTGGTTTATTTTTTCACTATCAATGGCCTTGCCTCTACAACGGGCATCGATTCGGGCGCAGCAGCAGGATCTTACCTTGGACTTCTTTTGCTGGCAGCGGTTTTTACTTCGATCGGGATCTGCGTCAGCAGCTTCACATCGAACCCCGTGGTGGCGTTCATTGTGTCACTTATCGTTTGTGTTCTTTTTTATTTTGGCTTCACGGCTATCAGTCAACTGCCCCTGTTCCGAAATGGAAGCGATTATTATATTGAAATGATCGGGATCGACTTTCATTACCGCAGCATCAGTCGCGGTGTGATAGACACAAGGGATATCATTTATTTTCTCAGCCTCATCTTTTTCTTTTTATTGATCACACGACAAAATTTGGGAAGACGGTAATGTTCAAAAGAAATAACGCCATTGGATGGGTGATGATGGTACTTGGATTGGTGGCCATCAACTTTCTGGCTTCTCTTTTTCATAAACGCTTCGACCTTACCGAAGAAAAAAGATATTCGTTAAGCCGCCCTACAAAAGAGCTGCTGACCCATTTGAAAGAACCAGTCCGTATTGAAGTGTTTCTCAAGGGCGATTATCCCGCAGGATTCAAGAAGCTCGCCAACAGCGTTCAGGAATTTTTGCAGGAATGCAAGGAATACGGGAACGCCAATTTTCAATATGAATTCACGGATCCTTTAAAGGGGTTGAGCGATTCTTCGGCACAGTACCTGATGGATTCAGTGAATTATTTTTATGGGATTCCCGCGCTAAACCTTCAGGCCCCTTCCAAAGTGGGTGATGAACAGACCCAGAAGCTGGTGCTGCCCGGCGCGGTCATTCATTACCGTGATACAGCCATTGGCGTGAGCCTGTTGAAGGGCGAAAGGTCTTTCGGTACCGCGCCCGAACAATTGGCTGCATTGTACAACAATGTAGAAGCATCGATGGAATATAAATTCGCCAGCGGCATTCAAAAGCTCACTATCGACAAAAAGCCAAAAGTAGGTTATGCCCTGGGCCACGGTGAAGGATGGGGGTATAATGTTGATGATGCTATCAGGACCCTGATAAAGAATTATGACTTCGATACGGTGAACATCCGCCAAACCGGATTCATTCCTCCATTTGATGCGCTCGTGGTTTTAAAGCCGACGGTTCCATTCAACGATGCGGATAAGATCAAGATCGATCAATACGTGATGCACGGGGGAAAGATCTTCTGGATGATCGATAATATGTACACAGAATTCGACAGTTTGTATAAGTCGCAGGGATTCGTTGCTTTTGACAGGGGACTGAATCTGGAAGACATCCTGTTCAACTATGGAGTGAGGATCAACCAGACCTTGTTGCAGGATATGCAATCGGACAAGCTGCCTCAGGTGAGCACGAATGGTTCGGAGCAGCAGCGGTTAGTGGACTGGCCGTTTTTTCCTGTGCTCAACGGCACCAATCACCCGATCACAAAAAACCTGGACGGTGTGAGGGCGATGTTTCCCACCACGCTGGATACCGTAGAAGCAGCAGGCATCAGGAAAACATTTCTCCTGGAATCCTCGTCCAATGCGCGTTTGCTGGAAGCGCCCGCAAGGATCGACTTCGAATTTTTGCAGATCGCACCCGACATAAAAGAATTTCAAAAAAAGAATGTTCCCGTGGCAGCGCTCCTCGAAGGGAAATTTTCTTCCCTTTATGCCGGACGCATCCCGAAAGCTTTCAGGGATTCCATGAATGCGCTCAATTATCCCTTCGTGGATGAAGATGCAGCGCCAAATAAAATGATCGTAGTATCGGATGGCGATATTGCGATGAACCAGTTCAGTTCTTCGAGCGGTCCGCTTCCGATGGGCATGAACGTGTTCACACGCTACACGTTTGCCAACAAGGATTTTTTTCAGAACTGCATGGATTACCTGGTAAATCCGACAGATATTCTTCAAACAAGGGCAAAGGAATTCACTTTGCGGCTACTCGATCCAAAGAGAACAGAGGCAGAAAAATCGAAGTGGCAGCTCATCAATATTGTTCTGCCTGTTTTATTGGTCATCATTTTCGGCTTCATTTACCAGCAGGTACGCCGGTATCAGTTCGCAGGAAAAAAAGGTTGACCCGGGCTTAATTATCTTTGTCGGCTAAGACAGGAATTATGACAGCAGACCAGATAACCTATTTAGTGTTTGGAATTGTGTTGCTACTGGCGGTTGTTCTTGACCTTGGCCTGCTTTCCAAACGTTCGGCGGAAATGAGCATCAAGAAAGCGCTCTATCAAACCCTTTTCTGGGTGGCGCTGGCCTTTGGCTTTTTTGCTTTTCTGTGGTGGTATGAAGGACATTCGCACGCGATTGAGTACATCAGCGCTTATCTCATGGAGTGGAGCCTGAGCATTGATAATATTTTTGTCTTCATTCTCATCTTTACCTTTTTTAATATCCGCGCCGATCATGTTGCGCGGGCTCTCCTCATCGGCATATTGATGGCTATTATTTTCAGGATCATTTTTATTACGGTGGGCGTGGCGCTGGTGGAACGCTTTTACTGGATCCTTTATGTGTTTGGCGCTTTCCTTGTTTATACCGGCATCAAGATCTTTGCCGTGCGTCAGGAAGATGAATTTGATCCGGTCAACAATCCGGTCTATAAGTTCATTAACAGGTTTTTTCCTATCATACACGAGGACCTTAGTGGCAAGCTTGTGGTGAAGCGCGATGGGAAGAGATTTTATACCAACATGTTCGTGGTAGTGGTGTTGCTGGCCACAACCGACATCGTGTTCGCACTCGATAGCATACCGGCTGTTTTTGCCATTACACAGGAAAAGTTCATCATCTATTCCAGTAATATTTTTGCCGTGCTTGGACTCCGTTCGCTTTTCTTTTTGCTGAAGGGCGCCGTGAATAAATTCGAATACCTGCAGCAGGGC
>DATMHB010000206.1:0-7259 GCA_035555175.1 Flavisolibacter sp.
TGAAGGACCCGATGATAGCTGGAAATGAATACAGAGGTGAGGTCATCAAGGGAAGATATGATGCCTCGCATGAATGGTTGTTGAAGGGTTAAGAAGTAAAGACTTTGGACACTCCCGCCCAAAGCTGTTGGGCCATGGACGGCGATGTAAAGGACATGCAGGTGCCGCTGCTATCTAATCATCAAAAAATTTGCTTGTGTACGTTAGAAACGGTTCTCTCTGGGTATTCAAGATCGACATCCCGCAAAATTTGGACGGTTTATCAACCCAGAGCACGCATCATTCTGATGCTGCAATCAGATCAGGTGTGCCGCTTTGTATATTATTTTTCGCTGAGTTTTATTGGACGTTTTTTGAGAGAAAGTTAAGATACTTTGTAATGAGCGTAGTTCTTTAAGCTGCTTTTATTCAACAAACTTCTTGCTGTATGAGAAAGAACCCCAGGCCAGTGCCTGCTTCAACGAACAAATTGTTCCTGTTACTTTCCTGTTTGTTTTTTTCTGCCGTTGCTTTTTCTCAGAACGTTACCGGAACGGTTACTGATGGTAGCAATCCTTTAGCGAAGGTAACCGTGCAGGTAAAGGGCACATCTGTTCTCACATCAACGGATGGTGCAGGAAAGTTCAGCATCCGTGCCTCAGAAAACGATGTTCTGATATTTACTTCTGTTGGCTTTGCCAAACAGGAAGTGCAGGTAAAAGGACAGAACCTAAGCATTGTTATGTCTGCCGAAGCCAGCAGCATGACCGATGTAGTGGTAACGGCGCTGGGTATTGCCAAGAGAACAAGGGGATTGGGATATTCAACTTCCAACGTGAATCCCGAGGAACTTACAGAGACGCGTACGCCTAATCCGATCAATGCGCTCGAAGGCAAGGTGGCAGGTGTGAACATCAGCAGCCTGGGTACAGGGCCGGGTGGGTCATCGAAGATCCGTATCAGGGGGCAATCGGCGATTACGGGCGGTGACAATCCACTTATCGTGATCAATGGTGTTCCAATCAACAGCGGAAATTTTAATTCGAGTACGGTTGGTGTAACCGGCGGAGGCGTTTATTCTGATGGCGGTGACAGTTACGCGAGTATCAATCCCGACGATATCGAAAGCATGACTGTTTTAAAAGGGGCGCCGGCTGCGGCACTCTATGGTTCACGTGCTGCCAATGGTGTCATTATGATCACTACAAAGAACAAGGGCAAGGGCAGGGGAATCGGGGTAGCGCTGAATTCAAATTATACCTATGAAACACCGATGGACTTTACCGATTACCAAAAGCTATATGGCCAGGGCGAAAATGGTGTACGTCCTACAACACTCAATCCCACATCGGGCGAATGGTCTTTCGGCGAAAAGATACAGCCGGGAATGACACATATCTTATTCAACAATCTTTCGGTTCCTTATGAAGCTCAGGGAAGCCGCATCAAAGAATTTTACAGGAATGGTCATAATTTTTCAAACACGGTAAGTCTGGAAAGCAGCGGGGACAAAGGAGGCGTGCATCTGTCAATGAACAACACCGATAATTATGGTATCACGCCCAACAATAAATTCAACAGGAAGGTCATTAACCTGGGATTCAGCGGTATCTTATCTGAACAATTCAGTTTTGGCGGCAACATCAACTACTCAAGGGAAAAAAACGAAAACCCTCCCAATATTGCGAACCAGGACAATTCCATTCCCACCACTTTAATGGCTTTGGCCAATACCATGCCCCTGAGTGTGCTCGAAGCGAACAAATACAATGCCCAGGGGAACGAATATATCTATTCAAGATTCATGAACAGGACCAATCCTTACTGGGTGCTTGCGGAACAATTTCACAACATTCAACGAGACAGGATCTTTGGAAATATTTTTGCCAAATACAACCTATTGCCGTGGTGGTGGGTGCAGGCGCGCGTTGGAGAGGATTATTTTTCCCGCGACGAGGACGTCAACAACTTCCCCACCGGTCATGCTTCGCGCGCCGCTGCTCCCGCCGGATTTGTGAATGGTGTATACACTCAGGAATCGCGTAGGTTCAGGGAAACGAATCTCGATTTCTTAACGAGTGCCAATAAAACCTTCAAATCATTTGATGCCACCCTCACCCTGGGTGCCAATCAAATGCGCAGGCGTACCGACGTGAACAATGTTCAGGTCACTGATTTTGTAGTAAGGGGCCTGTACACGGTGCAAAACGGTAGATCGAAAAACCCTGTTTATTCGCTTGAAGAGAAAGGTATAAACTCCGTATATGGTGCAGCAGATGTGTCGTGGATGAGAACATTGTACCTCAGCGGAACCCTCAGGAAGGATTGGTTCTCAACCCTGTCAAAAGAGAACAATGGAATTTTGTATCCTTCTGTTTCCGGTTCCTATATTTTTTCAGAAACACTGAAGGGTAAACTTCCGTGGCTCTCGTTTGGTAAAGTGAGAATCGGTTATGCCGAAGTAGGTAGCGATGCCGATGTGCAGGCTTACGCAGACCAGCTATTTTACAGCGTCAATTCGAATAATATTACGAATCCTGCCGGAACCGCAGTAGCAGTAGGCGGCAGCGGAGCGGTGTTGCCGAATAAGAATTTGAGACCAATGAGAATCAAAGAAACGGAAGCCGGCCTTGAATTGAAGATGTTCAAGAACAGGTTGGGACTTGACTTTGCCGTGTACAAGAAATTAACGATCGACCAGATCGTCTCTGTCCAGATCTCCGATGCTTCGGGTTTTACAAGCACATTGATCAATAGCGGTGAAAGTCAGAATAAAGGATTTGAAGGACTGTTAACCCTCGTGCCATTTCAAACAAAGACATTCAGGTGGGAGTTTATTGCAAACACTTCGTACAACATTACAAGAGTAAACAAGATCGCCACGGACAATCCCGGAGAACGGTTTACCACCGGCACACATCCATTCAACGGTGAGGTAAGAATGGTGGTCGGTCAGGAAATGGGACAAATCGCAGGGTATGGATATGCGCGCGATGCCAAAGGACAAATGATCTTCCAGTCGAATGGCTTGCCGTTGCGCACGCCGAATTTTGTTTTGTTTGGCAGCGGCCTTCCTAAATGGACAGGCGGTTTTATGAACCATTTTAGTTTCAAAGGAATCGAGCTTTCTGCTTTGATCGATTACAAACTCGGTAATAAAATGCTCTCCGGTACCAACTTCAATGCCATTCGCCATGGCTTGCATAAGATGACCCTCGAGGGGCGCGAAAGCGGTTTTGTGACAGGTAAAGGGGTCAATAGTTCCGGTGGTGAAAACACCGCTAAGGCTGCCGTACAAACATATTGGGAGCATCTGCGCTCACAACAAATTGTTGAGGCAGTGGTATATAATGGAGGCTTCTGGAAGCTGCGACAAATCGGTTTAGGCTATGACTTTACAAAATTCCTCCCTGGCAAATGGCCGATCAAAGGACTCAAGCTTGACCTCGTAAGCTATAATGTCCTGATCATTAAAAAATGGGTGGATAATATTGATCCGGAGACCGTGGGTTATGGTGTGGATGGAATGGTGGGTCTTGAATCGCCGGGCGTTCCAACTACAAGAAGTTTTGGCGCCAATCTGAACATTAAATTTTAATGCATTCACTTATGAAAAAAATAATTGTTTATAGCCTGCTCATTGTTTTCACGAGCGCAGTCTTTTCCTGTACCAAAAAGCTCGAAGAGATCAACGTGAACACTGTAAATCCCACTGCGCTGGATGCCACGCTGTTGCTGAATAACGCGATCGTCAATACATCGTTTCCGACAAGGACGGTGATTTATGAAACGTCCATCGTTCAGCAAATGGTCACACCGAATGGAGGTGTGCTTGCCGGAGGTAATTTTAACCAGGACAGCCGTGATGTAACGAACGCACCCATTTGGGCCGCCTATTATCAGAACGTCATCAAATACACTCATGATGCAATCGAAAAAACAAAAGATGTTCCTGCAAGGGCCAACCTTTACAATATGGCGCGCATCTGGCAGGCTTATGCTTTTATGGTGCTCACCGATACTTACGGAGCTATTCCATACACCGAAGGCGGCGCTGGACTAACCAGCCAGGTATTTTTTCCGAAATACGACCAGCAGAAGGACATTTATCCGAAGCTGATACAGGAGTTTACTGATGCCTCTGCCGCATTGAATGCGTCTGGTACAATCGAAACGTCCGATGTTCTTTATGCGGGGAATGTGGCCAAATGGAAAAAACTGGGATACTCGCTGCTATTGAGAGCAGGGATGCGTTTGAGTAAAGTGGATGCAGCCAAGGCACAGGCCGCGGTACAGGCTGCGTTTAATGGTGGCGTCATTACCGATAATGCCGACAATGCTTATATGCGTCATGATGCCAACTATCTCAATCCTGTAGGCAATATGCTGAATAGCACGGAGGCTGCTAACTGGTATCTCGCAAAGCCTTTCGTCGATACGTTGAAAAACAATAACGATCCGAGATTATCCTCTATCGCGATACGTTACAAAGGCGCAACATCAGGTCCCGGCCAAACTGTTGATAAGGGAACGACAGCCCCGGCAGACCAGATCGGAATGCCCATGGGATATGATAATGGGACCATTGTGGCCCGTGCAACGGCAGATGGTCTTGCCAGCTTCTACGATTACAGTCAGCTGGACAGGAGAAGAATGGGCAAGAACCAGGCTCCCACATTCTTTGTGACAGCGGCTCAAACGAATCTCTTATTGGCCGAAGCCAAATTCAGAGGGTGGATCAGCGGGGGCAACGCTGCTGCCCAATATTTCTCGGACGGCATCAAAGCCCACATGGACCAGATGGCCACCTACGACGCGGGATCTGCAGTATCCGCCGCTGCAAGAGACGCTTACATTGCCGCTCATCCACTGGTACCGGGACGAGAGCTGGAGCAAATCAATACGCAATACTGGATCGCTTCTTTTTTAAATGGGCCGGAAGTTTTTGCGAATTTCAGAAGGTCGGGTTATCCGGCATTGCCACCCAATCCTTACGGACAACCGAACAATCCAGACGTTCCGAACGGCACATTTATCAGGAGGATCGGCTATCCGACTTCCGAGCTTTCCGTCAACACAGCAAACGTCAACGATGCTATTGCAGCCATGGGTCCCGATAAATTGAGTACGCGCGTATGGTGGGACAAGTAATAGCGCAGTCCCGTCCAAAGCATGGACCGTGCGTTTTTAAATGGCGTCCTTTGTGATGATTCGGCGACAATGAAATCAAATAGGAGCAGGCATTTTGAAATATGTTTTATGAACGCGGCCCGGTTTGTGCTTCATAAGATCATTTATTAACGTTAAACCCCCGATGATGATCTCTGGACATAACTTTATTGGATTTGAAAAGAAAGCGGCGGGTGAAAAAAAACTGTCGGCGTTCAGTACGGTCTTGAAGAAAAATCTAGAACGCGAATTCTCTGTCGCCACCGGGGCGGAGACAAATGAAGCTCTATCAAAAGCAACAGCTGCATTTGATACATATAAGAAAACTTCTTTCCAGGAACGGGCGCATTTTTTAGACGCCATTGCCGATGAGATCATGCAGGAGGATGAATTGATCGAAAGGGCTCACCTTGAAAGCGGCTTACCTGAGACAAGGATTACGGGAGAGCGCGGAAGGACGGTGGGACAATTAAAATTGTTTGCTTCCCTTCTGCGTGAAGGCTCTTTTGTGAATGCGATCATTGATACAGCCTTGCCCGAGCGGAAACCATTGCCGCGTTCCGACATCAGGCGCATGATGCATCCGATAGGGCCTGTAGCAGTTTTTGCAGCAAGCAACTTTCCGCTGGCCTTTTCCACTGCAGGTGGTGATACTGCCTCAGCGTTGGCTGCCGGCTGTCCCGTCATTGTAAAGGCACATAGCGCACACCTGGGTACAAATGAACTCGTAGCCGCCGCTATCATCAGGGCCGCGCAAAAATGCAGGATGCCCGATGGCGTGTTTTCATCCCTTGTGGGCGAAGGGTCGCATCTTGGCCAGCAACTGGTGAAGCATCCGCAAATTAAAGCCGTAGGCTTTACCGGTTCTTTCCGCGGCGGCATGGCATTGCTGAAAACTGCCGTCAATGAAAGGGACGAACCAATTCCCGTATACGCAGAAATGAGCAGTATTAATCCTGTATTGGTGCTTCCGGAAAAACTGGCGCATGATGCAGACGCAGTGGCAGCACAACTGAGTGCCTCCATCACACTGGGTGTCGGCCAGTTTTGTACGAATCCGGGATTGTTATTTGTTATGAGGGATGGAAGCACCGAAACCTTCCTTCATAAACTGACCGAAAAACTACAGCAGGTGCTGCCCGCTACAATGTTGAATCAAACGATCTGTGGCGCTTTTTATAAAGAACGCCAGCAATTGTTCTCGACACAGGACGTTGATTTCTTATGGACCGGTGATGAAGGAAGGGAAGATTACAGGGCCGGCGCGTCACTGGCAAAGACTTCGGCAAAGAATTTTATTGAGAACCGCGGGTTACAAAATGAGGTCTTTGGCCCTTTCTCGCTGGTTGTGGTTTGTGAAGACCTGAATGAGTTGAGAAAGAGTTTGCAGTCTTTGCAAGGACAATTAACCGCAACAGTGATGGGTACTGCCAATGACTTAAAACAGTTTCAGACCTGCATCGACCTTTTGATTAATAGAGTAGGCCGCGTAATTTATAACGGTGTGCCGACAGGGGTTGAAGTCAGTCATGCCATGATGCATGGCGGACCTTTCCCCGCAACTACCTTCGCGCATTTTACATCGGTAGGCACAGAAGCTATTCAGCGTTTTCTTCGTCCGGTATGTTACCAGGACTGTCCGCACGAATTCCTCCCGGATCCAATAAAAGACGAAAACCCGCTTCACATCATGCGGAAGTTAAACGGAGAGTTTACAAGGAATGTTGTCGAACAACTGGAATCTGTCACTCCTTAAATAAGAACATAAAGTTTTTCCGAAGCAGCATCGATGAAATGGCTGTAACAGTTTGGATTTTGCTTTTTTCTGCACCGAAGCGCGATACCTTCTCATGGCGTCGCTACGTCGGGTGCTGCCTTTATCTTGATCACAACCTTTTTCACGACTTTGTTACCTCCCGGTGTAATGTTAGGGCGGTGGGCATCGGTTGGGAAGAACAATATAAAGGTGCCGGCGGGCACAGTGTACATTTTTCCTTGACCGGTATAATTAGCGAGATCCGTGCTTTCATCATAGGGTTTGCTTAAGACCACAGAATTGACCGGCGCTTTTGCCATATTTTCCTCTCCGGTGATCACTAATTGAAGATCGA
>DATMHB010000207.1:0-2042 GCA_035555175.1 Flavisolibacter sp.
CAATAAGGCCTAAAAAATATGCTGAGCGCCGGTCAATAAGTTTTGCATTCCCGGCGCATTCGGCTCACACTTCCTGACGACTGCCTGCTGTGCACTCTTTCCCTATGCCTAACATCCAAAATAATCCTTATCTCGTCATCAACTCATCTTCCCCGTTCTCTCCGATAACCTTTCCGGCATTATTGCACGATGATCTTATTTGAATAAGATGCACCTGTTCTCTTATTGGTAAGCCGGACGTAATAATTCCCTGCAGCTACCGATGGCAGGCTATTGTATAATACCTGTTTTGAAGAGACGATAGAAACATCGGAGCTTTGAACCGTTGCACCATTGCTGGTTACCACCACCATCACATAATCGCCTTTCCCTAGTTTCTTCACATCGATTGAAAAACTTCCTCCGCTTTTTACAGGGTTGGGGTAGACTGCAAATTTTGATACAGAAGTATCAATCGGCCTTTGTATCAACGGAAGGCCTCTTGAGGTTCTGATGGTGGTCATAACAAGTCCACCAACATAGCAACGCAGCTCATTGGCCGGTCTGGCTGTTATTTGAAATTCATCGGTTGTTTTTATTTCCTGCGGCTTGAAGTCAAAGTCTTTCATCATCCGGCCTTGGTCGTCTATCGATTTCATTCGGCTTCTTGCTGATGCACCTGTCGCCTTAGCTTTCTTCTTCCCCTTTACAATTGCCCTTGTGTCGGATATTGGTTTGCCAACTGCGCTGCCATTTTTTTGTGGAGGCGTAGGCGGCGGCATCACAATAACCGTATCTCCCTTGTAGGCTACCTCTGCTTGCTGAGCGCGGGTCTTCAAAGAAATCAGGAATGCCGGCAAGGCAAACTGAAAGAAATATTTTATCCATGGAATTCTCTTGCGTGGCACTTCGATGTCGCGGTTTAATTGATCGCCCATAATGCGGCCACAGACTGAACCGCTTGTCTTCTTAAAATGCTCAGCAATCTGCCGGTCGCTCATATTAGTGAAATCAACGACGGTCTTTTGACAGGCTGCGCAGAACTTACCTTTATCGCAAGGCGTCATTTTGCTCCAGTCTTCGTGGCAGGGCTCAGGAATTGATAAGCTGATTTTTCTCATAATAGCGTTTATGTCCTTGATGCAGCGATTTAACAGATTGCATATGCCTTATTAAAAAAATAATCTTCTTATTTTAGGATATTGGCCTTCCTCAAAAAAATATCATCGGCTGACAGCGACAGCGACCTTGTTGCACGGTACAAATCGGGCTCCGATCTTAAGGTGCTTGGCGAATTATATCAGCGCTATATGGACCTTGTTTATGGGGTTTGCCTCAAGTATTTGAAAAACCCCGACAATGCGCAGGACAGTGTGATGGCGATCTTCGAGGAACTGATTTCAAAATTGTTGAAGCATGAAGTGGAGAATTTCAAGGGCTGGTTATTTACGCTGGCCCGGAATCATTGCCTGATGCGGCTGCGTTCGGAAAAAAAGGCGCTAACGGTGAACCTGGATGTGGAGCTTGTGCAATCCGACGAATATCTGCATCTGAATGGCGAACCCGGGAAGGAAGACCATTTCAGGATGATGGACCATTGTCTGCAACAGTTGCAGACCGAGCAGAGAGAAGCCATTGAAATGTTTTACCTCCAGGGCAAATGTTATCATGAAATCGCTGCAACAACAGGCCTGGAGTGGAATAAAGTAAGGAGTCTGATCCAGAATGGCAGGAGGAACCTGAAAATCTGTATGGAGCACCAAAAAGATAAAGTAATTGTAAACAATGACACCATCGTCAAAAAATAATTCCTTCACCGCTGAGGATATTGAACGGTATCATTCCGGAAAAATGCCGGCAGCCGAAATGCACGCACTTGAAAAGGCGGCACTCGACGATCCGTTCCTTGCCGATGCACTGGAAGGCTACCAGTATGCGAGCACACCGGCCAATGATCTGCAAAAACTCGGTGCAAGGCTCGAGGAAAGGGTCCGGAAAAAGAAATCGGCACCGGTAGTGTTTTTCAGGAAGAGCTGGATGAAGGCCGCTGTTGTTTTATTGGT